>CAQRXS010000030.1:5043-12635 GCA_948874605.1 uncultured Bacilli bacterium
ACTTAATGATGAATAATCTAAAATATGTGCAAAAATATAAAAATGAATTAGGTTTTTTTCAAGATGCTGAATATCGTGGGATTGCAAATGAAATACTTTATTACTGTGAAAAACATGGTCAAATTATCTTTGCAGATTTCTTAAGTTATGCGGAGACTTCTCCTCTAAAAGAACAAATTTACAAAATAATTCAAGGTATAAATGAGGAAGATATAGATGACAATAGTATGGATGAATATATATATATAATTAAATCAAGTATGTTAAAAGAAAAAGTTTTAGAATTAAAAAAACAGCAGAAAGAAACAATAGATATTCACCAAAAAGAAAAAATAGGGATGGAAATAGTAGAATACATGAAAAAAATTCAAGAAATGAAAATAGAAAGAAGTGTAAAAAATGACAAAATTTGAAATGAAAAAGAATGAATTAATAGAACAGGGAAAAAAAGAAGGGTATCTTTTGATTAGTGAAGTGGCAGAGATTGCTAAAGAATGCCGCGCAACCGAAGAAGACATTGCCAAATTTCAAAATGAAATTTCAGAAAATGGGATTGATTTAGTTGAAAAAGCCCCTAAGAAAAAAGTTGCGAAAATGACAGAAATTAAAACTTTTGAAGAAAGAAAGCAAGAGTTAATTCAAACTGGGAAAGAAAAAGGACGTGTAACATTTGAGCAATTAGCGTCTGCATTAAAAGGGTTAGATGTAGATAATGATTCCCTAGATGATTTATATAATACTTTGATAGAAAATGGGATTGAAATCGTCGGAGAAGATGATGACACTGCAGGTGGCAAACCAGCAGATACTCCTATCATTTTAACGGATGCAGAAATTACGAAAGATATGAACATTAATGATCCAGTGCGCATGTATTTAAAAGAAATAGGACGTATTTCTCTATTGAATTCGGAAGAAGAAATGGAACTATCTGTTCGTGTAGCAAATGGAGATGAAGTGGCCAAAAACAAACTAGCTGAGTCTAATTTACGTCTTGTTGTTTCCATTGCCAAACGTTATGTTGGAAGAGGATTATTATTTCTAGATTTAATCCAAGAAGGAAATATTGGTCTTATGAAAGCTGTAGATAAGTTTGACTATGATAAAGGATATAAATTTTCAACCTATGCAACTTGGTGGATTAGACAAGCAATTACAAGAGCTCTTGCTGATCAAGCTAGAACGATTCGGGTACCAGTACATATGGTTGAAACAATAAATAAAATGGCTCGTATTCAAAGACAATTAACTCTTGAGTTAAATCGTGAACCAAGCGAAGAAGAACTTGCAAAGAAAATGGGTATTTCTGTTGAAAAAGTTCGCGACGTAATAAAAATTAGTCAAGACCCAGTTTCTCTTGAAACTCCAATAGGGGAAGAAGACGATTCTCATTTAGGTGATTTCGTACGAGATATTAACACGATGACTCCGGAAGAATATGCAACCAATGAAATCTTAAAAGAGGAAATCAAATCTGTTTTAGAAACTTTACAAGAAAGAGAACAAGAGGTGTTAGAATTAAGATTCGGGCTGATTGACGGGACAAGTCATACCCTAGAAGAAGTTGGTAAGAAGTTTAATGTAACTCGTGAACGTATTCGTCAAATTGAGGCCAAAGCATTACGCAAACTTCGCCATCCATCTCGTGCCAAAAAGCTAAAGGATTTTATGACGGATTAATGAAAAGCGAACGACTAAACACCATATGTGCATTTTTAAATGAAAAAGATTCCATTATAGATATTGGGTGTGACCACGCCTATGTTTGCATAGAGATGTACCATCGCGGTGTAAAAAAAATATTAGCCACAGACATTCATGAAGGCGCGCTTTTAATAGCAAAGAAAAATATTCAGAAAGAAAACATAACTGCAATCAAAACTATTTTAAGTGATGGCTTAATAAACGTGGACACGAAAGAATATAATACATTAGTCATTGCTGGCATGGGGGCTTCCACCATTAAACACATTTTAAGTTTGAAAGAAAAACTAGTTCCAATAAAAAAAATCATTATTCAATCAAATAACGATTTAAAAGATATTCGTACTTTTTTAGATTTTCTTGGCTATAAAATAGAAGATGAAAAAGTAGTCTTTGAGGCGAACCATTATTATACAATCATGAAATGGGAAAAAGGGCGAAATTCTTTTACCGAAGAAGAATTAGAATATGGAATTTATAAAAAAGAAAATAAGAAATATTATCAAGATACCAAAATGTATTTAGAAGAAATTTTAAAAAAAATTCCAAAAGAAAAATGGAAAAAACAAAATGAAATAAAAAGAAAAATAAAAATATTAGAAACGTATTTATACGAAGAAAACAGGACTATTGGTTGAAGTGGCTATGCTTTTAGGCGCTTCTTTTTTTGGGGCAGAAGAAGTCGTATTAGTAGATTTTGCAGCTGATAGGGTATTAGTATTGCTTTTTGCTGGTGTAGAAGGTGCCATGAATTCTTTTGCCACCGAAAAGGCACTTTTTGCATTTTGAATCATTGGTTTAGCTTGCATATACAAAGGAATTATTTGATTCGCAACATTTAAAGTTTTAGAAATTCCACTGATTACCTTAGGTAAAGTAAGTCCAGTTTTTACGATTTGGCCAGGAAACATACGAAACACCCTTTCTAATGTAGTTTATGCAATTGAAAAAGAAAAATGCCTAGAACAAAGTTTTAAGCATCTAAATGATGTGACTCTTTTTTGTAGAAAAAGACTAAAAAGTATGATATACTTTAAAAAGAGTAGAAGAGTGGGTGTTAATAAGAATGAATGGACAAATGATCGAACAAAACAATTCGCCATTAAAGCCGCTGAAGTATCCAGGTTTAGGCTTATTTATGTCTTTCAAAACTGTTTTTGAAATAATAGTATACATATTACGTTGCTCTTGGAGAGGTTTTGTTTTTGTTATAAAAGATATTCCTGTGTACATTTGGGGAAAAGCAAGCGGAACAGTGGATGATGCATACAAGGGCACAAAAGTTGCCATTGAACATCAAAAAGAAAAAAAAGAATCGAAAAAAAGTATTCTCAATATGGATATTAATGATTTGCTTCAAAACTCAAAAATGATGCAAAAGAAAATTGCAGCTTTAGAAAAAGAAAAAATGAACCTTTTAGAAGAATTGCAAGGAAATGGTGGAATAAGAAGCAAAGAACCAAGAGTATTTAAGTTCACTGCCAAAAATAAAGACGGAAGATTGGAAACAGGGGTTATCAATGGTTATTCTAAACTAGACGTAAATACCTTTTTGGTTCAAGATGGATATGACGTATACAAAATAGAAACAAGTAAATATATAGAATTAATGTATGGACAACAAAGTTTTCTGGCTCCAAAATTAAAAAATAAAGATTTATTATTTTGGCTAACTCAATTATCGACTTACCTAAAAAGTGGTATTCCACTTGCTGAATCTTTAAAAATACTAAATCAACAAATGAATAAGAAAGCAAATTATAAACGAGCTTTCCAGTCTATAATTTATGAACTTACTATGGGAGAATCTTTTTCAAATGCTTTAGAAAAACAAGGTACAATGTTTCCTGCACTTTTAATTAATATGATTAAAGCAGCAGAAGCTACAGGAGAATTAGAAGAAACTCTTGATGATATGGCAAATTATTACGAAGAAATAGAAAAGACTCGAAAACAAATGATTTCTGCCTTAACATATCCTTCTGTTATTATGATTTTTTCTTTAGCAGTTGTAACATTCATTTTAATCTTTGTTATTCCAGAATTTATAAAAATCTATGATACAGCAGGAGCAGAGATTAGTGGTATTACTTTACTAGTTATTAATATCAGTCATTTTCTAGAAAGTAACATTATGAATATGCTAGCAATTATTTGTATTATTATTTGTGGAATTACTGTTGCATATAAAAACGTGAAAGCTTTTCGAAAAAATTTACAGATTTTTGCTATGAAATTACCAGTAGTAGGTAACGTTATCATTTATAATGAAATGACTATATTTACTAAGACTTTTTCTTCATTACTCCGTAATAATGTCTTCATCACGGACAGTATAGACATATTAAGTAAAATTACCAATAATGAAGTATATAAAGATATTATGTACAATACAATTAACAATGTTGTAAAAGGAGAAAAAATCAGTACAGCGTTTAAAGATCAATGGGCTATACCCGATGTTGCATATTTTATGATCGTAACAGGAGAATCCACAGGTCAGCTTGCTGAAATGATGGGAAAGGTAAGCACATATTATCAAGAAATGCATCGTAATATTGTAAACAGTTTAAAATCGTTTATTGAACCAGTAATGATATCTTCTTTGGCTTTAGTTGTTGGGGGAATCATATTGGCTGTTGTTGTACCAATGTTCGATTTAATGAATCATATTCAATAGGAGGCTTCTATGCAAATATACTATACTATATTATTTTTCGTAATTGGAAGCGTATTAGCTTCTTTTTATGGAGTTCTTGCTACAAGAGCTCCCTTTTCAAAGTCGATTGTACACCCAAGAAGTCATTGTGACTCATGTAATCATATACTATCTTGGTATGAATTAATTCCTATTTTTTCTTTCCTATTTTTAAGAGGGAAATGTAAGAAGTGTAAAAAAAATCTTCCGATTTATGAACCAATTATGGAATTGACTGCTGGACTTTTATTTTCAGCAAGCTATCTTTATTATGGATTTTCTTATAATTTCTTTGTTTCGCTGTTTTTAATTTCTTTACTTCTTTTGATTTTTGTAAGTGATATCCAATTTATGATTATTTTAGATTCACCACTTGTAGTAACAAGTATAGGTGTGTTTCTTCTAAAATGGTATTATTATGATATACAGAATGCAATAAATGGAGTAATTTCAGGATTAATATTATTCTTATTTATGCTATTCATTGGTTTTTTAGGCAAGCGAATGTTTCATCGAGACGCCCTAGGTGGTGGAGATATAAAATTTGCTTTTGTAATGGGACTTATACTCGGTGTTCCTCACGCTTTTGCAGCTCTCGTATTATCTACTTTTCTTGCCATGCCATACGCGACATTTAGCTTGTTTAGTACGAAAGAGCATGAACTTCCATATGGTCCATTTTTAGTCTCGGCTTTATGTGTTGTATTTTTATATTTTGATAAATTTTCAAATTTATTAGCTATTTTTCATTTTTAAAAAGATTGTCGAAAGATAATTTTTTTTAACATAAAAAAACGCCCATAGGCGATTTATAAAGTATCAAGCGATTCAATTGATTCTAGAGAATCTATGGAATCTAATGTATTTACAGGATTTTGAACATCAACTTCTTCTAAATTGTCTTGTTTTCCAATAATAGCATTTTTTAAAGCTTTTTGACTTTCTCCTAAATCATCTTCAATATCAATAACTCGGAGCACTTCTTCAAAACTAGTTAACCCATTAATTACTTTTACTAAGCCATCATCCAAAAGGCTAATCGTATTACCACTATCATAGATTAATTTACGTATTTCATCTTTTTTCTTATTATTTACAATAGCATCCCTAATTTCTTGATTCAGCAATAAAACTTCATGAAGAGCAATACGTCCTTGATAACCTTTATAACAAGAGTCACATCCAACAGGACGATAAATATTAGTAATATCCATTCCTAATGCTTCTTTGAAAACACGTTTTTCATAATCAGTTGTAGGTCTTGATTCACGACATTTTGGACATAATTTCTTACATAAACGTTGTGAGATAATTGCTTCCAAAGCAGAACCTAATAAATATCTTTCGACGTCCATATCAACGAGACGTTCAATAGTTGTAAGAGAGTTATTAGTATGCACGGTTGATAATACTAAATGCCCAGTAATACTAGCACGTACTGCAATTTTCGCAGTTTCACTATCACGAATTTCTCCAATCATAATAATATCAGGGTCTTGACGCAAGATAGAACGTAGTGCATTTGCAAAAGTAAGCCCAATTTCACTCATTGTTTGAACTTGATTAATACCAGAAATTTTCATTTCAACAGGATCTTCTACCGTAATAATATTTCTTTCAGTTGTATTTAATTGTTGCAATATAGCATAAACGGTTGTACTTTTACCAGTTCCAGTTGCACCAGTAACTAAAATAATTCCGTTAGGTTTGGCTATTGCACGTTTAACTTTAGCAAAATTTTCTTCTAAAAAACCCAAGGTATCTAACGAACTTAAACTAGAAGAATAATCCAAAAGACGAATTACGACTTTTTCACCATATACAATAGGTAAAGTAGATACACGAAGATCTAAGTCTTTTTCATCGACTTGCATCTTTATGGCTCCATCTTGAGGAATTCTAGATTCCGTAATATTCATACCAGCAATAATTTTAATGCGAGTAACTAGATTTTTTTTCACAGAAGCCGGAACCTCCGCATATAAAATAAGTTCTCCATCCACCCGAATTCGAACATGTAATGAATCCGGCGTAGGATCAAAATGAATATCACTCGCTCTTCTTCGAGCAGCATCCACTAGCATATTATTCACGATATCTACAATAGGCTGATTATCATAATCATAGTTAGTAAACATACATTATCACCAATCCCTTTACTCTAAAATAAATTTTAACATGATAAATTAAAAAATACAATTCATTTATCGTTTTTTTGTGATAAAATAAGAGCTATGTGGAAAAGATAAGTATGAGGTGGATTATATGAGAAAAAAGAAGAAAAAAATAGTTGCAATTCGTAAAATTAAAAAAAGTATTATTTCAACTATCTTATTCCTAAGTTTATCCATTTTATGCTTATTTTTTGTTTTAGAAGGCTATTTATTTTGTATTCAAAAAGATTCTAGATTATCAAAAAAAGAAGAATTTAATGATTTCGAACTTCATTATTCAACTAATAATCGTTGTGAAGTAAAGGAAATATTTAAAAAAGAAAGCATCACATATTTTTATGATTGCTTAGATATTGTTTATTTAAAATATGGAGAAATAGAACTCAGACTTGAAGAAGCAATTGAAAAAGAATACATTAATCTCAAAATGCTTTTAGAATCAACAACTTTTGATGGACGAGAAGGAGAATCTTCAATTTATATAAGTAAACCTCATCGTGGGAAAGAACCATATAAAATCAAATTAACAGAAACAAAAGAAGGAACGTTTGTAACGATAAGTGCAGACAAAAAGGAATAACGTTTCTTCATGTAAAAGTTTAGAATGTTTAAATATCTTCACTTAGGGAATAAGACATTTTATAATTATCCTAGATAAAATATAGTGTTTTGTAATACTTTTGGAAAAATGAGACATTATAAAAAGTAGTAGGTGTAAGATATGAATCAAAAGAAAATAATGATGATAGGAATTATCTTAATAGCTATTGTAATGATAAGTGGTGTGAGTTTTGCTTTATGGCAAATTAATCTAAGTCAAGAGAGTACCAATACAATAACAACAGGATGCTTTCGAGTTACATTTGAAGAACAAAATCCAATAAGTCTTGCTAATGCTTTTCCAATTACGAAAGAAGAAGGAAAGTCTTTAACCCCTTATACATTTACAATTACAAATACTTGTGATTCTCTAGTGAATTATCAGGTAAATCTAGAAATATTAAAAAGTACAACAT
>CAQRXS010000031.1 GCA_948874605.1 uncultured Bacilli bacterium
TAGCATAAGGGGGTATATATCGGTATAGTTAAGCATATCGCCGATGGGTATTTGACTATGAAATTCCTCAAATACTAGGGTATTCATAGTGCTTTTATATGAGTCAAAGTTCACACCTCTACTACTTGTATAATTCGTGATACGACATATATTTTTAGCACCATGCCTTTTGTATATATCTCGTGTCTTACCAACGCCCGTTTTACCATAAACATAGGTTACTATGATGTCGCGATTTTCTTTCATGTACTTGTCGGCTAGATATGTTTCCCTTATTAGGTCTATATCTCGTATTTTTAAAGCCCATTGTGGGTTGTTTTCTATAATCTCGATGTTTGACTTACCATCTTTTATATCTTCCAATAATTGCCCTATAATGGGGTCTTTTTCTTGTAGTTCCGATGGTATCGTTCCGTATTCTTCAAAACTGCCCTCAATAGATGTTTCGGCTTTGTCTGTATTTTCAAACTTGCCCGTTTTTCTTACATAGTCAATATTATCTTGTATAGTCCCATAGGCTTTTTCTATGTGTGCTATTTTGTTAAAGCGACTCTGTATCGTTGTAAAGCGAATCGGCGATTTTGAATAAATAAAGATATGTATATGAAGTGTTTGGGTTTCGTTTCCGATTTCCTTACACATACAATAGTAGTCAAGAGCGAATTTTTGCAAAGTTTCTTTTATTACTTCATCCGTAAAGCCATGTTCTAGTGGGTTATTTATCGTTAAAGCCCATTTTCGACTTTGGCTATTATCTGCCATGTTATCACTCCTATTTTTTATAGTTTAGATTATTATTAAATTTTCAAAGAACTAATGCGCTAATACATATACTAGTTAATACACGCCCATGAGTGGGGCGAGTGGCGTAGCCACTTAAGCCCCCCACCATATAAGGGCTAGTATTACCCCTTATATGTAGCATGTAGCATGTAGCAATAATTTTTATAAATTTACCTTAATGTTAATCTTGCTACTATTTAAAACAATAGCAAGATGTAACAAATCGGTAGTCAATAAGTAACTTATTTTTTGCTTGTTTCGGTAGAGTCAACGAATTCTACATAACTAACATTTCTATATCTATCGTATAGGAATTCTTCTATATATTTACCTACAAGACTCTTAATTTCTGATGTAGTTAATTCTTTACCAAAAGTTTTTGTTAAGACATCATATCTTACCTTAACTACTGAAACCTTAAGTCCTTCGCTTTTGTCGTTGTTAAACTCTTCCGCACAATGAAAATTAACATTATGAAATGGCTTATCTTCATACACGCCAATTCTTTCTTCAATACCTATAATTTTCATGTTCTTAATTTTCTCCTTTCGTTAAATTTTGTGTAATTTTAGTTGGCGCCTTTCAAATTACAAGTCCATTAAAACACAATTTTTTAAAATCTCTAAAACACGCCATGTGGCTAAAATCAAAGAAAAAAAGGCTAAAATTATAACCCTTAAACTAGTAAAGTATAATTTTAACCTTTATATACAAGTAATTTTAATTCCACACGGAAGTTGGAGTTTTATTAAGTTTTTATAAAAATTTTCGTTATTTTTGCGTTTTTTTATTGCGAGCAAGTAGTAATTCGCTATCTTCTAAACCTATTTTTTTTAAAAGTATATTACATTCTTTTATAGACATACCAATACAATTAGTAATTAGGAAGTTATAAGCGCAGTCTCTTCTTTTAGAAAAGTTCATTGTATAACCACCAGCGCGTAGTAATTCAGTAAAAGAATTTATATCAATTTCAAAAAATATACAAAATGCTACTAAATTTTGTAATGATGGGTCTATTAGTCCTTTTTTCCATCTTCTAAATGTTTCACCACTTAAACCTAACTCGTCCTCAAATTCTGTAGGTTCTATTGCTTTTAATTCAACCAACTTATTGAATTTATCTGCAAAACTTTGACTTATTTCTCCCGAACAATAATAACTATCTTCAAATTGAAACGCTAATGCGTCTATTTTCTCTTCTAAATCACTTTCCATATTTTCGCTCCTTTTATTAGTTTTATTATATTTTTTCCTCATTTATATACTCAAACAAATCGTTATAATGACACTTTGGTTGTCCGTCCCATAAATAAGCATTGATATTTATAGGCTCTTTATTTTTAAATGTAAGAGGGGACATAATTATATAAGGTATATTATCTTTACTATTGACATCATATTCTATTGATTTTACTATCCCAATGTTATTGTCCTCTATAAAGGCGCTACTTTCTTTAAATTGATTTTTAGATGGAATAACAAGTGCTTTATTTTCCTCGTTATGTGAATCAAGTATTTGTTTAACTTCCCTTAATATAACTTGGTTATTTTCTTTTACATCGACAACTTGGAAAAATTGTATATAGTGTCCTTTTACGCCACAATGTCTATCAGTATAAAAAATATCGTCAATTTTGATACTATCTTGATTTTTTATTTCATTAACCATAAAGCCCGTCCTTTCATTACAATTATACCATTTATTACCAATATAATATAGACTCAAACAAAAAATAATTTTGGATCACAATTATTTGTACCAAAATTATTTTGATGTATTATCAATGTTATTTTGCATTTCAATTATAAAATTAAATTCTTCTTCTATTTTCCTATATGCATCAAAGATTTTTTGCTCGTATTCTTCTATTTTTTTATTATGTTCTTCTAATTTCTTCTTTTGAAAGAAAAAAGGTTTATTATCTTTTAGAAAATTTAATTCAGTTCGGTAGAATTTTATTTGATTATCTAAAAATTCCATATAAAGTTGGGAGTCTTTTATTCCATATATTAAACATAAATCTATAACCTTATTAACTAATTCTTTATCATTTATTCCCATTTTTACCACCATTTTATCCATTATAAAAGTAGTATCTAAAATCTTTTAAAACCTTATAAATACTACTTCTTGTTTTAATTATTTAATTATTGATTTATCAATTGTGATTACTGGTCTTATTCCTTTTCCTGTGTCTTTAAAACCAACTGTTTCGTGGCGAATTACTCCATTACTTTTTACTGCCCATACTGGGGAATATTTGTCATCTAAATAAGCCGTACTAGTCCAATATTCGTCGCCACCATCATTATAACAACCAACAGATTTACAGCTACTTCCAGTTCTATCAAATAACCAACCAAATTCACATTTACTACTATAATCTTTATTACTACAAGTTGATTTATTAAAATAAATCATATTATTATCTTCTCCATTTGAGTAAGTATCTTTTATAATATTCATAATTTCTTCTTGAGATATTATTCTTGCTTTATAACCTGTATAATCAATTGTATAATCTATTTCCCCATCTTTTAAACTATATTTATCAGTTCTATCTTTAACACCTTTCCAGTCTTGTGTCTTATTCTTTAAAGTGTCTAAAAATTCGCTATTAGGACCATTTTTATATTCTCTTTTTTCAGTCCAAATCATTTTTTGAGTTATATTATGGTCTAAAAGTAAATTTACGGTCTTATTTCCATTATCACTATATAGATACCATTTTAAACAACCCTTAGTATTTTCAACCTTACTATTTTCTTCTTTATAATCACTACATACTTTTCCAGTTTCTGCATTAAAGTAAATAGTTTCTGCATTTGTATAATAACTTACTTTTTTATTACTTCCATTATCAATACCACCACTTGTACTATCTTTTTCCCCACAACCTGTTAGCATAAATGCTATAATCATAATTAAACCTAAATATTTTAATTTTTTCATTTTTATTTTTCCTTTCCTATAATTCCTTTGTACTAATTGTATAATCTGAATTTGTACTAATTAACTGATAAACATTTAAAATAGAATAGTCTTTGTCATAAGTATCCATAAAAATTACTTGAGTAGTTTGTTTATCACAATCATCATCACACCATATACTAGATACTTTTATTTTCTTTTTTTCTCCAGATTTTAAAGTTATTTTATCTTTATTTCTTATAGCAAAGGGTCTTCCGTTTGTATCCAAAACAAAGAATGTATAACCAATATTATCAATTGTTTCTTTAGAAGTGTTTTTTATAGTAAATTCATATTCAACATCTCCTGCAAGTGTTTTATTATTATTAACTTTATTTTCCTTATGTTTTAATTTAATTCCACTAACATTTACTTTATTATAATTTTTAACTTCGTTAAATATATAATAGGGGTAGTCTGTTGATGTAGGGTGTACTACATTTGCTAAAACTACTTTATCACTACTTCCACCACTTAATAAAGCGATTCCAGTTATACCAACTATAACAATAACTCCACCAATAGCCACTTTTTTAATTCCTATTTTTATAACTTGATTTTTAATCTTTATAAAAATATCCTTTCCTTTTTCTAGTAGATTACTCATTTTTTCACCTCTCAATTTCTAAACTCCACCAGTTCAATATAATTATATCACTATTTTTTAAAAAATACACCAGAATTTTCTAATTTATCTTTTATTTTATTAACAAGTTAAAATTATAATGGGTGGTGGTGATAAATGAATTTTGTACCTAAAAAGACAAAAAAGAAAATAGTATCAGTATATAAGACTTTATATATAAAGGAAGAGTTAGTAAAACAAATAGAAAAAATTGCAAAAGACAATGATACATCTTTTAATAATGTTATTATAAGTATGATAGAGGCTTGTCTTAATGATAATAAAAAATAATCAAATTTTTATAGAATATTGATATTTTTTTGGAAATATTAAAAAAGCAATTAGCATATAACTAATTGTTTTTTAAGATATTCTAATTAAATTACCATCTACTGAATTTACTTTTACGAAACTTAACTCGGGATAATTTGGACTACCAAGTTCATAACTGCGTATATATACTTCATTATCTTTTGATAATCTTTCATTTTCCCAATCTTCTTTATATTGTCCAACATAAAATATATTTAGTATCTCTAAATTATAACCCTCTATATTTACATCAATAATAAAATAGTAATAAACTATTGAATTATATTTATTTTGACATTCTGCTATAATACTAGAAATCAATTTATTCCTATCTTTTATTTTACTATCTTCTACATAATCAAGTCCATAAATTTTTCCATTTTCAAAAAAGTCTAACATGTTTGAATTAAGATTAAATTTTTTAGTTAATTCTTTTATTCTATAAATTGCCTCGTTTCTTTGTTCTTCTTTTGTCATATATAACACCTCACTAATAAATATTATACCATTATTAGGAAAATTAAAAAACGACTTTCCATCGTTTCTTTAAAATAACATATCAAGACTCTTTATCAAAACTCTTTCTAAAGTAGTAAATTAGTAGTAAAATTACTTCTAATTTTCATATTTGCGCCTTAAAATAAAGGCTTTTAATCAAAAACTAAACTTTTTATCTAAAATTAATGAGCAATATAATTTTTTTGATAAAATCGTTCCTTTGGAACATCCGCGATTTATTATGCAGTATAATAAAAAAGATAGTGTTAAATATTTAGAGAAATATATTAGTGCTTTAAAAAGAAAAAATAATCCACCACATCTGTAAAAAATGATTTGAGTAATTTGTAAAAGTTTAGTATAATAAAGATACCAAATGGAAAATAGTTACATAAAACCGACTATGGTGATATTCGGGAATCGGAACCTTATATGGTGTAGAATACTAATCCGTTAAGTGAATTAGGATCCTAAAATATAAGAGAGATGCCCACCTGCGAGTAAGCGGGATTTTATCACACTGTTTCCCGTTTGGTTTTTTTATGAAAAGGAAAGAATGTTATAATGTATGATAGAACAATAAAAATATTAGGAGAACAAGTATTAAAAAAAATTCAAAATGTAAATGTTTTACTTATTGGTTTAGGTGGTGTCGGTGGCTATGCTTTAGAGTGCCTGGTAAGAACTGGTTTTTTAAAAATTACTGTGGTAGATGCTGATAGTATAGAAAAATCTAATTTAAATCGACAAATATTAGCAACAGAAAGAACCTTAAATATTCCAAAGGTTACTATAGCACAACAAAGAGCAGCAGAAATAAATATAGATTGTGAAGTAAGGACAATTCAAAAATATTTAAAAAAAGAAGATATTTCGTATGACTTTCTTAAAAATTATGATTATATAATCGATGCGTGTGATAGTAAAGAGGTAAAAATAGAACTTATAAAAGTGTGTATTGATAATCATTTGAAATTGGTTTCGGCTATGGGAACTGCCAATAAAACACATCCTGAATTGTTAGAAATTATAAAATTAAAAAATACAAGCTATGATCCGTTGGCAAGAAGCCTTCGAGCTTTTTTTAAGGCTAACTCGAAATACTTGAACGTGTCTGTAGTCTGCAGTAGGGAAGTTCCTAAAAAGCAAAATGAATTAGGAACAATAGCTTGTGTGCCTATGAGTGCAGGATCTTTACTTGCATCCTATATAATAAATGATATAAAAAACGAAACTACGAGTACATAGTTTCTTCTAAAATATTTGGATTTTCTTTTAAAATAACAGTGTTATATAATGCATAAAAGATGGGAGCTGAAGCTTCTTTTTTTTGCAGATAAGTGTAAACGTTCTTCATATTTTCTACCCCTTCAACCGTATTTTCTTTAAGAAATTTTTGTTCATTTCCTTGAATGATTGCCCGACCATATCTTTGATTTCTAGACTCTTCCATAGTGCATGTTAAGTAAAAGTCGCCAGTAATATCTATTGGTATAAAATCATAATCTAAAAGAAAGTATGTATTGATTAAACGAATTAATTCGTCGTAGCTTTGGGCTAAATAGGCGTGTACAACTGATTTGGAATTATGTTTTTCTATTAAAATGCCAGCTCCTATAGCATAAATGTTTTTCATAACACTTGCAAGCTCTAGAGAATTTCTATTTTTTGTAAAATGGATAATAACTTTATCTGAAAAAGCCTCACGAAGTAAGTTTTTTACTTTTTTTGTTTTAGCGGAAAATGTAATAGAACAAAAATCATTTAAAAGCACATCTTGAGCTAAGTTAGGACCAGCGAAAAATCCTACGTATTCCAAATTTAATTCCTTTTTAAAGTAATCTGTTAGGAAATAAGGCTTTGTATCTAACATTCCCTTTGTGCCGATAAAAAGATATTTATTTTTTAAATTGATTCTTTTCATATTCTGTAAAATATCTTTAATGAAAGGGGTACTAACTAATAGAAAGATAATATTACTATCGTTAATACATTGCTCAAAGTCCGTTGAAATTGAAATATTGTTAGGCAAAGGATATTCTCTCTTCGCAACTGTGAATTTTCTTGATTCGTTTGTTTCTTTCATCCATTTTTCGTCATGCGTCCAAACGGTTACATGATTGTTTTTTCTGGCTGCAATAATTGAGGCAATAGCCATTCCAAAAGCACCGCTTCCAATACAAGTATAATTCATAATTTATTCTCCTTTTCTTTCATTCCATAATTTATTTAAGTTGGCTTCATATTTGTTATTTTGAGGCTGATAGTAATGAGAGCCTTGTAGTTTATCTGGCAGATATTGTTGTTTTACATAGGAATTTTTATAATTTGGCGGATATAAGTATTCAGAACTATTCGTTTGAATATGTTTTGGAACACCACCAATATTTCCTTTGCGAACGTCATTAAGGGCTTTGTCAAGCGCGACATGTGCTGAGTTGGATTTTGGGGATAATGCCATTTCTAAGACAACTGTACCAAGCGGAATTCTAGCTTCTGGAAGCCCCACTAATTCTGCTGCTTCTATTGCGGCCATAACTTTTGGACCAATTGAAGGATTTGCAAGGCCGATATCTTCAAACGCGATGACGCTCATTCTGCGATAAATACTGTTTAAGTCTCCAGCCTCTATCAAACGGGCTAGGTAGTGTAGGGAAGCATCCGGATCACTTCCTCGGATTGATTTTTGAAATGCAGATAATATATCATAATAATTTGACTCATTTTTATCATAAAACATGATTGGTTTGGCATGAATTTCTTCTAATAGTTTTGTTGTTATATGTTTTTTTTCACTAGCGTAATAAGCTGTTTCTAATAAATTCATAGCGCTTCTAACATCACCACTAGAAGAAGAAGCAATAAATAACAAAGCATCTTCATCAATAGAAACTCCTTCTAAATAATTACAGGCACGCCTTATGCCTTTGATAATATCTTCGTTTGTTAATTCATGTAATTCAAAGATTTGAACTCGACTACGAATCGCTGGATTAATTTTATGATATGGATTAGCTGTGGTAAGCCCAATTAAAGTAATTAAGCCTGATTCGATATGAGGTAAAAGTAAATCTTGTTTGTCTTTATTCATTCGATGAATCTCATCTACGACTAATAGAATCCCTTCGTACATTTTTGCTTCTTCAATAACAATATCAAAATCTTCTTTTTTGTTAATTGTAGCATTTAAAAAACGATGAGGAATTTTTAACTCTTTGACAATCGCATTCGCAATCGAGGTTTTACCAATTCCTGGTCGTCCATAGAGTATCATAGAACACAAATGGTTATTTTTGACTAAGTTTGTTATAACTTTATTTGGACCCACAAGATGTTCTTGACCCAAAATATCTTCTAATTTCTCGGGGCGTAATTTATTTGCGAGTATTTCCATAGAATCACCGTAATAATTATAACAAAGTAATTTTTCTTTGACAAATATTTCCTTCGTTTTGTATACTTAGTATGGAGAATTGATATGAAAAAAAATGATAAATTACCAGAAATTGTAACTTTATATTTAAATACATTGAAATATGAAAGAAAATTAAGTACTAACACAATTTTGTCTTATCAAAACGATTTATATGAGTTTTGTATGTTTTTGAATTGTAATAATGATTCTATTAAAGTTTTAAAAGCAACTAAGACTGATATTGAAAATTTTTTAGAAGAAAAGCATGATAAATGTTCTAGTACTAGGGCCCATTATTTTACAGTTTTACAAAATTTTTATCTTTTTTTACTGGAAAATAATAAAATAACACATAGTCCTTGCGAAACTATTCATATGCCGAAGATTCCGGAAATATTGCCAAAATATTTAACTATAGAAGAGGTAAACAGGCTTTTAGATATGCCATTAATTACTCCTTATGATTTTAGAACTCATGCAATGCTAGAACTTTTGTACGCAACAGGAATGAGAATTTCAGAGTTATTATCCATGAAGTTTTCTAATATAGACTTAACAAATGATATTGTACGTGTTGAAGGAAAGGGGAAGAAAGAAAGAATAATTCCAATCAATGAAGCTAGTCACCAGGCCCTTGAATTATACATACGAGATTATCGAAGCCAATTAGTCAAAAAAGGAAAGGATTATAACGAACTATTTTTAAATAATCGGGGCACACCTATAACGAGGCAAGGTTTATTTAAATTATTAAAAAAACTGTGTGAAGATATGGGAATAAAAAAGGAAGTAAGTCCCCATGTTTTAAGGCACTCTTTTGCTACTCATTTATTAGATAATGGAGCAGATTTGCGGGTTATTCAGGAACTTTTAGGTCACAGTAGTATTTCTACAACCCAAATATATACACATGTTTCTAAAAAACATATAAAAGAAGAATATAATGAAGCTCATCCTGCATCAAAAAAGAACGACCTATAATCGTCGTTCCTTCTTAAACTAACAATTTCTGTTATTGTTATTTTTTTCTTCATTTCTAGAATTATTTTTTTGGTTGTTGTTTCTTGATTCATTACGTTTTTGACTATTATTTCTAGAATTGTTTTTTTGATTTTCATTCTTTTTCATAATCTTTTTACCTCCCATCAATAGTATGGAAACAATTTAAAAAAGCATACCTTTTTTTATTGCCAATGATTGGTATTTTTAGTAGAATATTTCAAAGAGGTTTATAATGAAAAATAGAAAATATTATATGTTATATAAAACACCGAATGAGTGTTGCCATGTTTTTTTAAAGAATCCATCTACTAATTCGGTTGAATCTTATATGAAAGATATTACAGGATATGATCTTATTACTTTGAGATATCAAAAGGAAGCCTTTTTAGCCTTCTTGAAGACTAATATTCAAACAGCGGAAGAAATAGAAGATATCTTTCTAGCTCGCATAGATAATCCCGAAAAAATTCGAATATACGAATGTCTTTTTCAGCCGCCAAATCTGGATGTAGTAAAGACGATGTCTATTTTTGCAAATGAAAGATGGAGAAAGGTTGAGAAAAATGAGAATATTGTATTAGATAAAAGTAGGGAATATCAGCAGTTTTTGTACCGAATATTAAGGAATATTTTATCTAATAATATGTTTAAACAATTTCTTATGCGTCAAAATTCACTTGTGACATCTCCTTATATAAAGCAATTGTTAAATGAATGTGACACATTAACAAAATTAGAAAGAAATTTGCCACGTTTTGAGGATTTCTTTGCGAAATATAAAAGTTTACGTGCTTTGGTGCTTGAATATATCATTTATTATTATCCTGACATTTATCCATATTTAATAGAGCCATCTCTTAACAGAAAAATTGATAATATTTTTAATACATCCGAAGTCACTTATGAGGATTATGTTTTACTCACTAGAATAAAAGCTAATCCGTGCCAAAATAAAGCTTTACAACACTATTACGAAGTAGGGGGATTAGAAGCAGTTTTTAACTATATGGACACGAATGATATATACAGTTCTACTTTAGAGGATCTGTTAAGAGTAGGTATTTTAACAGATGATGAATATTTAAAACAGAGACAGCGATTGTCTTTAACAAATAAATTCTAAAAACAAAAAGATAACATAAACTTTAATAGGTGATATTATGTCTTTTTTCTTTCCTCTTTTAATTTCTTCCATTGCGGGCCTATCAACAGTATTAGGTTCCATTGTAATATTTTTTCGTTGGAAGAGAGAAAATATTAATAAGTTTATTACTTTTGCTTTAAGCTTTTCTTTAACTATTATGATTGGTATTTCGGTGTCTGAATTAATTCCAGAGGCAAGCTTTGATATTCTCACTAATTTCAAATTAGCAAAAGGGATTTTTATTTCGCTCTTAGCATTTGCTATAGGAATAATATCTATTTATATGATAAATAAAAAGATTGAAAAGAAAAGTAGCAATAATCATGATTTATATCGATTAGGGATTCTGTCGATGCTTGCTTTGATGTTACATAATTTACCTGAAGGAATTGTGACGTTTTTAAGTAGCTATCAAAATATAGAACTAGGAATTAAAATTAGTGTTGCTATAATGTTACATAATATTCCAGAGGGCATTAGTATTGCAGTGCCAATATATTATGCAACAGGATCGAAAAAAGAGGCAATTAAGAAAACGTTTATTTCAGGTTTGGCGGAACCTTTTGGTGCGTTGCTGGCATTTATTTTTTTAAGACGATTTATAACGAATACTATGATTAGTTTAATTCTTTTATTTGTTGCAGGTATCATGATTACTTTGGCTATTCATGAACTTCTTCCAAAAGCACTGAAATATCATGAAAATAATTACATCCTTTTAGGTCTGGTTGTTGGTATAATTTTAATGTTGTTTAATCATTTTGTTTTTTAAAGTAGGGGAGAGAAGTTTTGGCGGTTACTGAGTTAATTTAAGATTTAATTACAGACTAGCCAAGACTAGTCTCTTGTGCTATTATGTTTTCAGGAACATTTATTTTGAGTGTCGTCCTCCTATCTTTAAAAAGAAAGGAGGTTTGATAGAATGAAGTTAAGAACCTTTATTTTAAAGTTTCTAAAACTTATCGCTATTAATTTATTACTCCTTACCGTTTTGGTATTAGCAATAAAAAAATGACACTCTTTCAACTAGATTGAGTGTCAACTCTAAATTAGGGACGACATTCACTTGTGATGAATGTTCCTTCAATTAATATTATACACATTTTAATAAATTATGCAAGTCTACTGAAAGAAATGAATAATCATTACCGTGGTTTACATAATATATATTATGCAATTTTTATGCTTTTATTTTTTTCTTTTAAACATGTTTAAATTTGTTATTATATTACTTGTGTAATATTATTTATTTTATCTAATATAATTAGCTTTTGTTTAGTTAATCTTTTGTTTCTTTAAAATTTTTGCATTCTTTGAAGTTTATTTTTTTCTAATTCACAATTTCTAATTTGCATCAAATGTTTATAATATGGATAATCTATTGACTTGTTTGAAATTCACTACAAATATATGTCTTATATTTTGCAACGAAACTTTTGAAGATGTATAATTGTTCATCTTGATGCAAAAAACCTACTCTTTTCATTATCAATTTAAAGTAGGGGAAGTGCAATAAAAAAATGCCTAATTTTCATTGGCACCTATAATAGAGTTTCTTGACTCAATTTCTGCAAGTTTTTCTAAAAATTCTGCAGCATTGGATTCATTTATTTCTGTGTAACCAAGTTCTTTTAAAGCTTGAATTTTAAATGTATTTAATTGCTGAGTTCTTCCTAATTTTTCTTCTTTTTGTTTTTCGATTTCTTGAACAAACTTTCGGTGAGATTCTGTTAATCTGCTTCGACTCGCTCCCCCATTATTATAAAGGGTTAGGGCGGAGTACAATATTCCTTCAAAAATAAATTGTTTATCCTCATTAAATTTGAATTCTT
>CAQRXS010000032.1 GCA_948874605.1 uncultured Bacilli bacterium
CAGGAACGTTTTCTTTAACATTTCCACCATTATCAGCTAATGCTTTTGCTTCAACAAGTCCTAATCCTGTAATTTCTTTTAATAATTTAATTACAGCAATTTTGTTTCCTCCAGCATTTTTTAACACTACAGTTTTGTTTGTATCTTCTTCTGCAGCAGCTCCAGCAGCAGGTGCAGCAGCAACTGCAACAGCGCTTGGATCTACTCCAAATTCTTCTTTCATTGCATCTACTAATTCTTTAACTTCTAGAATAGTCATTTCTTTTAATGAAGCGATAAAATCTTCTGTTTTAATTTTAGCCATTTTTAATCATTTCCTTTCTAATTTTCTTCTTTTTCCTCTGCATATAAATTTAATGCAATAGATAAATTTCTGACATGCTCCATCATACCAGCAGCAAGCATTGTAAGTAATCCTTCTCTTGATGGAATGGTTGCATATTCATTAATTGTTGCTAAATCAGCAACTGAACCACTGATGATTCCAACTCTTATTTCTAGTTTGTCATGACTCTTAGCAAATTCTGATAGAACTTTAATTGGTTCTAGTAAGTTTTTACCAAAAAGTATAGCATTCGGACCTTCAAGAAATCCATCGAAACTTAAGTTTAACTCATCTAAGGCTCTTTTTAATAGAGTGTTTTTATAAACTTTTACTGTAGCGTCTGTTTCTCTAAGTTTTTTTCTAAGTTCACTTAATTCAGAAACAGTTAAACCTTGATATTGAAATAATATTACAGATTCAGAACTTTTAATACTATCAACAATATTAGAAACTACTCCTTTTTTAAGTTCTAGAACTTTTGTGCTAGCCATCTAAATATCCTCCTTTGCTTAATCAAAAAAGCTCGTTAGACTAGGACGAGCTTAAAATATAAAAGTATTTAAGTGTCCCTCGGCAAGATTATTAAGGTAATATACCCCTTGCTGTCTTTGGTAATTCGCTTTTTCGACTTCTATTATAAATGAAACTTTATTAATTGTCAAAAGAATTTTGATCTACTTTGATTCCAGGACCCATAGTACTTGAAACACTTATAGATGTGATGAATTTTCCTTTTACAGATGCTGGTTTCAATTTCGTAATTGATGAAACTACATAAGCTAAGTTTTCTACTAATGCATTTTCTTCAAATGAAACTTTTCCTAAGATTCCATGGATATTTCCATATGAATCTGTTCTGAATTCAATCATACCTTTGTTAATGTCTTCAATTGCTTTTGCTGGATTTGGTGTTACAGTATTTGTTTTAGGGTTTGGCATTAAACCTTTAGGCCCTAAAATTTTACCAATTTTACCTAATTCAGGCATCATATCTGGAGTTGCAACTATAACATCAAAATCAAACCAGTTTTCTTTTGCAATTTTTTCAATTAATTCTTTTTCTCCAACGTAAGCAGCTCCTGCTTTTTTTGCTTCTTCTGCAGCAGCTCCTTTAGCGATAACTAATACACGTTTTGTTTTTCCTGTACCATTAGGTAAAACGAAAGAACCACGTAATTGTTGATCAGCTTTTTTTGGGTCAACGTTTAGTTTAATTGCAAAGTCAATAGCGCCGTCAAACTTTGTAATAGAAGTTTCCTTCGCTAAATGTATTGCTTCTGATGCGCTGTAAGCTTTTGTTTTATCAACATTCTTAGCAGCTTCCACATATTTACGACCAAATTTTTTCATTCTATTTTCCCTCCTAACTGTGGTTTATTAGCGGACTTTTTCATTATTTTTATTCTTCTTCAGAATTTTTTTCTTTTCCGATTACTTCAACTTCTACAGAAACATTTTCTTTTGCAGATGCTTCCATTTCAGCTAATTCTTCTTCTCTTTTTTCTCTTTGTGCTTCTTCGATAGCAGCTTCTTTTGCTTGTTCTTTAAGTTCTTCATCATTCATTCCTTCAACAGCAATTCCCATATTACGTGCAGTACCTTCGATAATCATCATAGCTTCCTCTACAGTATATGCATTTAAATCTGGTAATTTTGTTTCCGCAATAGAACGAAGTTCATCTTTTGTGATTGTTGCAACAATTTCGTTTGCACCTTTTTTGCTTGCTTTTTGAATTTTTGCAGTTTTCTTAAGTAAGAAAGCAGCAGGTGGAGTTTTTAATACGAAATCAAAGGAACGATCATCATAAATTGAAATTTCGCATGGAACTACATCTCCCATTTTATCTTTTGTTGCATCATTGAATTTGGAACAAAAATCTTGGATATTAATACCAGCTGGTCCTAAAACTGTACCAACCGGTGGTGCAGGATTAGCCTTTCCAGCAGGAATTTGTAATTTAATTTTCTTTACGACTTCTTTTGCCACGAAAACTCACTCCTTTCTTTGGATTTTTATGATTTTACGTGTAAGTGGTATTGGGCAAGTCCGCGTGACTCCCTCCCACTTAATACATTAAAGTATAGAACACTCCAATGCAATATAGATATTAACATAAAAGTTTAAAAAAGACAAGAATATATTTTTTTATGTTAAAATATAAATAGGTGATACATAATGAATAATTCAATTTTTACAGATTTTGATTTAGAACTTAGGGCTTATAAGGCCAAAATTAAAAATTTAATGACACAGCCTAATATTTCAGGTTCTTTAAGAAATACCTGTCGCATTATTCTAGAATATCCTCATGTTATAAATCAATTAGTTCTTTTTGAAAGGCAAAAAAGAATTAATAAAATTTTAACAGAAATTATAAATATTTTAGGAATTGATATGAAAAAAGGTGGAATTATTTTGAAAAATAATCATCTTGCACTTAATTCTATTTTCCAAAGAAATGGAATTTATATTGCTGAGTATGAACTTTGTTCTTTTCAAACAGTTTCAGACATTCGCCTTTATTTATATAATTTAGCTTCCATTTTTTGTACCCCTTTAGAGCATGTTTACGAATCTTGTAATCAGTTTCAGAAAGGGGAAATTGATTTATCAGAATATCTTTGTTTATTATATGAAGCAGGTCTTTCTTTCAATTTTGAAAATTTTGAACTTATTTTTGATAGTCCACGCGTTTTTCGCTTTTCTCAATATGTTGAATGTCTTTTGCGAAAAGATTGGAATTTAAAACTTCTAAACAAAAATGAAAAACTATCTCATTTTCCGAGATAGTTTTAATTTACCTTATTTACTTGGAATGGCTCAACTTCTACAGAAGTTTCTTGGCCGAATAAATCAATCATAACAATAACTCTGTTGTTTTCTAAATCAATAGTACTTATAGTACCTTCCATTCCTTTAAATGGACCATCAACAATGGAAACTTTGTCGCTAACTTTTAATTCTGATTCAATATCCATTCTACTCATTCCCATATTAACTAAAATGCGGTCAATTTCTTGAGGCTCTAATGGAGTTGGCTTTGCCCCTTTTCCACTGGAACCAATAAATCCTGTAACACCAGGGGTATTACGAACTATGTACCATGCTTCATCACTCATAATCATTTCAACAAGAACATATCCTGGAAACATTTTTTTCTTTTTTTCTTTTTTTTCGCCGTCTTTAATTTCAATCTCAGTTGTTTCTGGAACAATAACTCTAAAAATATAATCTTGCATTTCCATTGATTCTGTTCTCATTAAAAGTTTTTCTTTTACTGCTTCCTCATGTCCCGAATACGTATTTACCACATACCAAAGTTTTTCCATTATAATGCCCCCTTAATCCATGATAATAGTGCAGACAATCCTAAAAAGAATATTGCTAGAAATGCAACGATTGCAATCGTCGCGATTGTGTATTTTGCAACTTCTTTAGAAGAGGGAAATGTTACTTGTTTCATTTCTGTTCTTACTTCTTTAAAAAAGCTTGGTTTTCTTGTTTTTTTGGCTTTCTTTTTTTCTTTTTTTGCCATTGTTTCACCTCATAATTTTTTTCAAAATAAAAACACCTTCGTGCTCATGTATATAAATTAACACAGTTCTAGGTGTTTTTCAAGTATTTAATCTATTAATTTTGTAAATTCGCTTATTTTCCATTTGTCGTCTTCAAGTTCTATAACAAATGCAAATTTATCATCTCTTTGACAAACATTATAATAATTTTCTTCGCAATATTTAATGTTTTCTTTCGCTTCGATTAGAAAATCACTTGCTCTTAGTAAAATCAGTGTTTCTTCGTTTACTCCTTGAGTTGCAATAGCACTGTTGGTATAAAGGTCTGTAAATAAATCACTTCTAGTTAAATATATTCTTTCATTCACTAAATCATTCGATGCTATTTCACTCATTTCATCCCAGTATTTTCCAAAAGCGTCCACTGTTAATAATTCTCTTAATTGATTTAAATAGGTTTCACCAATTACTATATATTTTTCATCGTCCTCTTTTGTATAATTTTTGTCTATTTCACTAATACTATAATACTTGATATCTTTGAAAAAGTTTTGTAAAGCTTTTCTTTTGGATTCTACTAGTTCACGAATTTGACTTTCTTCCATACTACTTTGATTATTAAATACTTCAGTTATAGGAGGCTCTGTTTGACTTGGATCATCTATTACAACATTTTCACTATCATTATGAAATGTTAATATTACTAATAATATTAGAACGAATAGTATTACAGGTATTATAAATAGTAATGCTTTTTCAATTTCTTTTTTTTTCATTTTTCTTCTCCTTTTAATAAATCTTTTAATTTCATACGAACTCTTTGCATTGTATTATCAATTTGTTTAGGATTTTTGTCAAGTAATTTTGCTATTTCATGATAATTTAGTCCTTTTATCATGTAAGTGTATACAGAATATTCTAACTTTGATAAATATTTTTCAACTTTTTTGTTTATTTGTTTGCAGTTTTCTTCAGCTGTGAATGTTTTGGAAGGGTCTAACCGGTCATCTCCAATAATTTCTTTTAATGGCAGCCCTTGATCAAGATATTCATAATCTAATGATAAACTTTCTTGAACGATTTTGTTTTTTTCTGTACTTTGACGCTCGATGACTTTTATTAGTCTACGTTCAATACATAAAGAAATAAATGTTTTTAAACTTGCTTCTTTTGTTGCATCATATTTATTGATTGCATCGGTGAATCCAAGATTTGCCTCTTGTATTAAATCATTTAGATCTAACCCTATTTTTAGTGCTTTACTTTTGTATTTTTTTACAATGCTTTTTATTAATATTGCATATTTTTCATATAAGCTATTTCTTACTTCCTCGTTTGTCTCGCATACCATATCTACTAAAAATGCATCTTCGTCATTATATTTCATGAAAGACCTCCCATTTTGAATATTAAAATGGCTGCTGCAACAGAGGCATTTAAACTATTAACAGTTCCTTTCATTGGTATACTAATTATTTCATCACATTTTTTCTTTAATAGTTCACTAATTCCTTTTCCTTCATTTCCTATAATCAAGACTTTCTTTTCGGCGAATTCAGTTGTCCTCAAATCGCTTCCATGCATATCAGCAGCATAAACAAAGAAAGATTCTTTTTGAAGTTTTTTTACAGTTTCTACTAAGTTTGTTACTTTTACAATGGGAATGTGATTTAGTGTTCCAACACTGGTTTTCATAACTGTGTCATTTACTTGTACACTTCGGTCTTTAGGAATTATTATGCCATCTACTCCTGCGGCTTCCGCTGTTCTTATAATCGCTCCGAAGTTATGAGGATCTTCCAAATGATCTAGTATTATTATAAAATTTCCTTGGATAATATCTTGTAAGTCTTGATATTTAAACTCCTCTATTTCCATAATAATTCCTTGATGATTTTGTCTAGTCATACGGTCTAAAATAGTATTGTCTGTAAGAATGTAATGAATTTTATTTTTTAATAGATAATCGAAAACTTCTTTATCTTTTCTGGTTTTACTTAAATATACTTTTTTTATTGTTTTAGGATTTGTCATAAATAAGACGTTTTTCCCATAAACTTGCACGTTATCACCTCGATTGCTTTTATTATACACTAAGAAATTAATGGGTGCAAATTTAAAATAGCATTGTTTACGATAAAAAAGAAACTGTAAGAAGTTTCTAAAAATCAAATTGAAATGGAATTTCTTGTGTTCTTTCACCAGCTATTATTTTAATATTTGTCTTAAGGAAAACAATGGGCACTACAGATTCTAGATTGCTTGTAGAATCGGAATGATTTTTTCATCACTATAAAGCCCAATGCATCTAAATTATATTTCCGTTGACATATTTATTACAAATTAAAACGAGAAAAATATATCTTTTCTCGAATCAATATTAGTTTTGGTTCCAAAACTCTCTTAAGTCTTGCGAATCAAACAACTATGCACGACTAATACTGGTGTGCATAACTATATTCTGTCCTCTTATTCTTTTTCTATGATACCTTTTTTTTCCAACTAGCTACTTCTTCGGAAATGATTGCCATGCCAATTGTAACAATATAAGCAAGGATATAAAACCAAATCATTAGAACTACAAAATGGGCAAGACCTCCATATAATAAATCATAGTGAGCCACATTGTTAACATAGAATGAATATACCCCTGTACTAATAACAAATCCTAGAGTAGTAAATAGCGAGCCTTTCGTAGTAAATTTACTTGGAATGCTTTCATCTGGAGCCATTGTATATATTATTTTTATTAAGAAAAAGATAAGTAACCATGAAATTGGCCCTTTACAAATATTGACTACAAAAATAATCGTTTTGGTAACGGCAGCATTCATATTTACAAATTTCACAAGTTCAATAAATTTATCGCCAAATGCTGGTACCAAAAGAAGAAAGACAATTAATGTAATAAGTATAAATGTCATGATTAATCCTTTAATTTTTCTTTTCAAAAAAGAAGTATTTTGAATTGAAAATAATTGATTTGATGAAATAATAATGGAACTGGCACCACCACTAGCGGCATAAAATGCTACAGCAAGTGGAATCAAAGATTCAGGGGTAAATTTTATATCTTGAATAATAGGCATAATTAGATTTTTAATATCTCCTCCAAAGGCTTTTATTAAGAAGCTAGATAAAAAATCTGTTGATACATTAAATAATGAGACGCCGTATACTATGACTGTTACCATTGGAACAATAGCTAATAAAAAAAAGAAAGCTAGTTGTCCAGGTAAAACTAACATCTCAGGTCTTGTTAAGATTTTCCACAATCTTTGTATTAAATTCTTGGCTTTCTTTTCTATTTTCATTTTGACTCCTTTTGCTTTTTGATATCTTCGACGCACTCATTCATTGCGTCCTCAATAGATTTTAAGTCGTCTAATATCATACTATAACTAATTCTTACACTATGGTTCGTATATGGTAGTTTCTTAAATTCTTTGGTTAATTTATGAATATAACTAGTAATTTGTTTTGCGCTATATCCTACTAGATAAACTACGAACTCGTCACCATCGGTTCTTATAATGTCTGTATTGTCTAACTGAGTACGTATTAATATATTCGATGCCCCTCTAATTTGACGATCACCTTCTTCATAGCCAAGTGTATCATTTATTTCTTGAATTTCATTTAAATCAATCATAATTATACTTTGTGGATATATTGTATTTTTATTCCAATTCGGTAAATTTTCATTTAAATAATTTCTGTTTTTTAATGAAGTTAATTGATCAATTAATTTTAGTTTATCTTCTTTCTTTAGTTTTTTTTGCATTCTTACTTTTTTACTAGAACGATAAATTAATAATAGAATCACTGTGATTAACACTACACTATACAAAGCATATTTTGCTAAACTGTTTAAGAAGGAGCCTCTGCTTTCGGCATTCGCTGCGCTAAAAATTCCTTGATTAATCAATTTTGTATTATCAACGTAGTTAATGTATTTCGTTAATAAAGTATTTAGTGTTTCATTTCCTAAAGAACGTAGGGCATAAGTACTTTTTAAATTGTAATGGAATCTACTACTATATTTTTTTAATTGAGATTTTCTTAAATATTCTCCTTTTAAACTATCCATTGCAAGAATATTTTCTTTGTTTTTTAGGATATCATTTCTATTTTCTGCTTTATAAGTCTTAATGTTTAGTCCTTCGTATGTTAATAGTTTTTGATAAAGTGTTGTGTTATCTTCCACATATATTGTGTAATTTTTTAGTGATTCTATGGAATTGATTGTTAATGGGTTGGATTCATGTACGTATACATCAAAGTTAATTGGAATGCTTGTATTGATATTAGCTCCTGTACTTATCGCTGTACTATAATTAAAATATAAATCTATTTTATTGTCATTCAAAGCTTTTACTATCTTCTTGTCTGTTTTGTAACCTTTATATTCAATATCGAGCCCCGCGAATTCTTCAAATGATTTCATGACTTCTCTTATTATCCCACCAAAGTTTGTGTCACCATCTACACTATATGGAAGATGTTTCATATAGCCAAATCTTAATGTATTTTTTTGAAGTTCATCTAAAGATGCAGTTGTGATATTCAAATTTTCTAAAAATACTTTTCTTTCTTGAACATGAAGCATTGGCTCTAAATTTTCTTTGTACCAATTTTGATAATGTTTTTTTATAATATTATAGAAGATAGTATTGTTCGGATCTTGAACGTAAAAGTTTCTTTTTAAATCACTAAAATGATAAGATATCCAATATTTCTTTGATAGTATCAAATCAATGTATTCTATTCTTGGAACTAGTATATTGGTCACTGTACCATTATCCAAGGCTCCTATTAATTCTTCAAGACTTCCAAATTCTACAAACTTGTTTGTTGTTGTACCAAAGAAAGATTGGACATATTGGGAATAGTTATTTAATACACCAATATTTTTATTAACAATGTCGCTGAATGCAGTGATACTTTCTTCGACTTTTCCTACTAATACATAGTGATCTTCATAGAAAGTGAATGCATTCTCTGGGACTGTATTTCCAACTAGAAAGGCAAGTTCTGTAAGCGATTCTTCTTTTTTTACGGTAACTGGATTCATTTTTATATCATAAGTGTTCGTTAAGTCATTGATAAACGAATAGAATACTCCTTCCCCTAGATTACCAAATATATTCGTGTCATTTAATATGTAGACATTCTGAACAATTTGCTCATTTTCACTAATCCATTTTCTTTCTTCAGAAGTTAGTTTTGTATCATTTTTTTGAAATATGAAGAATCCTGCTGCTGCAATTATAAACACTATTCCTATTATTATAAGAATTGTTCTGTTATTCTTTTTCATAACTTTTACTCCTCAGATACACTTTCTGGTATTGGACTATTATTATTCCATATTAAGCTTGTTCGATTAATATTTTTTGCCCCCATAATGACAAATCCTTTTGTATTTTCTGTTTCTTCTTCTACAAGTGTATAATGAATATCATAATTTTCTTTGACTTCTTCCTCAATTAAATCCAGTGTCGGAGCAACAATTTCTTTTGCTTTTTCTAAAGAAACATTTTCAAATTCTACTCGAATATAAACAATTTTCCCTTGTGTGTGAATTTCAACATTTTTGACTGTTTCTGATTCTTTTAGTTTATTTACTATTTCACTTTTATTTTCTTCTTTTAGAGTTATATTTTGAACTGATTCTAATCTATCTCCATAACTAGACTTACTTGAACCAAAGAAGTATTTAAAGCAGACACTGACTATGATTAAAAAACATATAATAACAACTAAGGCTAAAATAATTAGAATTCGATTATTATCCCACATTTTTTTTAATTTTTTCATTTTTCCACCCACTTAATTTGTAGTATCATTATACATTAATTTTATGTATTTTTAAAGGGGGTATTCAATAGGATCTTCTATAGGTTAAAAAGACAAGTTTTGTGAAACCTTATTCAAGTTAATACTTTTTTGAAATTCTAAACTTTTAGACAAATTAAACAGATAGTATCATCAAGATTTATTTGTTTATTTTCTTTTCCTTTTTTGAATAAATTCTTTTAAAATATAATTTTGCCACTCTCTAAACATTTTTCCTATATAATCTTCTGCACTTACCCATATGATATGGTGATCTTTCTCTACGGGTTCCGTTATTTTTTCATCAAATTCTGCAATAAAGACATTTGCTATCACTTCAAGATAACCATGCTCTTCCGCAAATAAGTAAGAGCCGATTTTATCAAATTCTTGAATATTTTTTAATGTATACCCAGCTTCTTCTATTAATTCTCTTTTTAGGGCTTCTAATTCTGACTCTCCTTCTTCTATTCCACCGCCTAAGTAAAAAATATCTTTACCATCCGTTACTATACCTATTTTATCATCTTCTTCCCGAACTATGATAGCGTATGCGCCTGGCCTAACTCTATATTGTACACCTTTTTCTTTTTCATCAATGTAAGTCAACGTTATTCCTTCTTTCATTATTTTTTAGTTCAAATAAAAAGCAACATGTTTGTGATGTGTGCTTTTTTAATTTTTATCTATTTTTTCTAAAACGCATTTTTGGATCTAATATTGATTTTCTAATTCGGATTTCATCTGGTGTAACTTCTACATATTCGTCTTCTTCAATAAATTCCAATGCTTCTTCTAATGTCATTTTCTTTGCTTTTGTTAGATTAATCGCTTCATCTGCACCACTAGAACGAGTATTCGTTAAGTTTTTGTTTTTACATGGATTCACATCTAAGTCGTTGTCGCGGTTATGAATTCCCACAACCATACCAACATAAACGTCTGTTGCTGGTTCGATAATTAAAGTTCCTCTATCTTGTAAGTTCCATAGTGAATAGCCAAGTGCTTTTCCATTTTCCATAGAAACCATAACTCCATTTTTACGCCCAGTGATTTGTCCTACATAAGGTTTATAACTTTCAAAACTACGAACCATGATACCTTCACCTTTGGTATTAGTAATAAAAGCACTTCTGTATCCTATTAAGCCTCTAGTTGGAGCTGAAAATTCTAAGTGAGCATATCCTTCTTCATTTGTAGATACTACTTCTAATACTGCTTTTCTTTCTTGCAAGTCATTTATTATAGTACCTTGATAATCTCCTGGACAATTAATAATTACTCTTTCAAACGGCTCACATTTTTTTCCATCAATTTCTTCAAATAAAACTTCTGGTTTTGATACACATAGTTCATATCCTTCACGACGCATATTTTCTAATAGGATTGATAAATGTAATTCTCCACGACCACTTACTTTGTATCCGTCAGATCCTGATAATTCTTCCACTTGTAGTCCAACATTGGTTTGTAATTCTCTTTCTAATCTTTCTTTAATATGTCTAGTTGTTAAAAATTTTCCGCTTTTTCCAACAAATGGACCATCATTTACTAAGAAATTCATAGATAGGGTTGGACGTTCAATGATAATAGGAGGAAGCGCATCTAAATGATCTTTTTCACAAACGGTATCTCCTATAGATATATTGGCACTTCCGGCAATTGTTACGATATCTCCAAAATATGCAACGTCTTTTTCAACTTTTCTAATTCCTTCTGTAACATATAATTTTGAAATACGAAATGTTTCTTTTGTTCCATCATTTTTCACTACAGAAACTGTTTCACCATTTTTAATTTTCCCTCTATTAATTCTTCCTACTCCTAAACGACCTAAGAAGTTATCATAATCTAGATTACTAATTTGTAGTTGTAGAGGATCTGATTCATTTCCATTAAATGGTTCTACTTGTTTTAAAATTGTTTCAAGAAGCGGCTCAATATTTGTTCCACTTTCGGTTACAGTATATTGAGCAACACCATTTTTAGCAACTCCATAAATAATTGGAAAATCTAATTGTTCATCTGTTGCATTTAATTCCATAAATAAGTTGAATGTCATGTCAACAACTTCTTCTGGTCTTGCATTTGCTTTATCTATTTTATTAATAAATAATATAGGCTTCAAATTTTGTTCTAAGGCTTTCTTTAATACAAATCTTGTTTGAGGCATAGGTCCTTCTGCAGAATCTACAATTAATACTACAGTATCTACAGTTTTAATTACACGTTCTACTTCACTTGAAAAATCAGCATGACCTGGAGTGTCAACAATATTAATTTTGTAATCTTTGTAATGAATAGAACAGTTTTTAGAATAAATTGTAATTCCTCTTTCTTTCTCAATAGAATCACTGTCCATGACACGCTCTGCAACTTCTTCATGTGCATTAAAAGCACCATTTTGAGTTAATAAAGCATCTACAAGTGTACTTTTTCCTGCGTCGACGTGTGCAACAACAGCAACATTAATTATTTTATCCATATAAAACACCTCGCTAATAAAATACTTTAAAGATATTACAACAAAATAGGCATAAAATCAAGTGGTTTAAAAAAATGAAACATTTTTTTGCTTCATTTCTTATTTTTTGAATTCTTCTAAAGAAATAGATTCTAAAGAATTTCCTTTTATTTCATTTACTACTGGTTTCTTTTCGGCAACCACTTCTTCACTTTTTTTCTCTTTTATATTTTTAAACCATTTTGTAAAAATATTTATGAAGACCATTACGGCTATCACAATATAGATGATATCTAGTAAAATTC
>CAQRXS010000033.1 GCA_948874605.1 uncultured Bacilli bacterium
TAATGGTTTTGGCTCCTTTATCCCTAGAAATTCAAACACATATGGTTCTTTGAATTAAATCACTTGGTTTTGCTAATACTTGTCCTTCTTTAGATAATTCTAAAACTTTTTCTTTATTTGCTTTGCCATCAGATAATAATAACCTTTCAAATAATGATGTATCTAGTTGTCTTTGTAATTCTCTTACACTCCAATGTGAATTAATACACTCTTTTTCATAAAATCTTCTTTTGGCATCATCTTTAATGATAATTAACTCACTATAATGAGTCCAAGTTAATTCAGAACTTATTTCTTCGAAATTAGGATATATTTTATAAAAGATTCTCATATATTTAAGGTTTGTATAGGAGTATCCCTTCCCTAAATATTTCGTTAATTCTTTAGAAATACCCTTCAACACCTCTTTACCATATTCTAAACGATTATTATATTCATTTTCATTTGAAACGATAATTCTACCGATATTCCAATAAACATAAACGATTGAATTATTAATTTTCTTTGATAATTTGTATTTTACTTCGTTAACTAATTCTGTTATCTCATTAATCATTTTATTATGTAATGTTTTTTAAATCTCTAGAAGATTTATTTTTAAATTCATCATTGTAAAACCAATTTGTTAAAGCATCATATCCTATTGCTTTTAATAATTGTTCTAAAGAAAATCCAGTTCTTCTGCTATCTTTTAAACTTTCCTTTTTCAAGATTGTTTAAAGATGTATTACTTAATCCTATTCTTCTTGATAATTCTCTTTGTGAAAAGTTTTTTGCATCTCTTCCACCTTCTATTAAAGTTTTTAAAGTAAGTTCATTATCCATAGAAAATACCCCTTCGTTTATTAAGGAATAATAACATCCCAAAACCATTATAACATATCCTGTAAGTTTTTCTTGACAACAAAATTGTAAAAACAACCTAACAACAAAGAAAAGGGGTATGAAGATGACCGCAGAGAGAATTTTGGAAATCGTTTTAAAACAATGGTGTGATTTAGAAGATTTAATGAAAATTAGCCAAGTTGGTAGAAACTCTGCTCTAAAAATTAACCAAGCAAGACTATATGGTTCCAAAGAATCCTATGAAAGAAGTGGAGATTATTTAGATATTAATATCAGTTATTTAGAATCTAGAATAAAAAAAGGAGAACAATATAAAGCTAATTGAAATAAAAAAAAGACATCATAATCGAAGATTTAATGAGGTCCAAAGATGCTTATTTGCTTGTATCAAAACCTAAAGTAGGAAAGTCTATATTGGCATTGCAACTTTCCTGTTGTCTAACCAAGGCAATCGCATAAAAATAAAAGACAAATAAATGTTGTATATAAAAATATAGTAATTTTTTGATAATCCTTTATAAGTTTTTAAATGTTGTCATATCCCTTATTTATAAGTATTTATGCCACTTTATAATTTAGCTATATTAAGAAAAAGAAAAAAGCATTCACATCAAATGCTTTTAATTTCTTTTATAAATATATTAAACTCCTAGCTTCATACCTTTTTTCTTCAAAATGATTTTTCGTATAAAATCAACTGGTATTACAGTAAAGGCGAGCAACAAGACTAACATTAACTCATTCGGGGTAAGACCAAATGTTCGGAATACAGTACCGCCTTTATAGATTAATATCATTTGCACAGAAGCTATAAATAAAATTGTAAATACAAATACTATATTTTCTTTTAAGTGAGCAAATAAATTTAAGCGATGTGTTCTTGAATTAAAAGCATTTCCAATTCCAATAAAGATAAACAAAGCAAAATACGCTGTCATCAAATATTTAAAATCTTCTCCAGGTCTTATCAATGTTCGAATCCATGGAGATTTCAAAAAAAACAAACACAATAAAGCAGAATAAAGACCTGTAAAAACAATTTCTGAATACATATATTTATTCATAATTGGTTCATTTTTATCTTTAGGATTTTCTGTCATCGTCTCCTCTAGGGCAGGTTCATAAGAAAAGGCAAGGCCAGCAAACGTATCCATAATCATATTAATCCATAGCATTTGAATAATAGTTATTGGGGTATTTACGCCAACAAAAGGTCCTACTATCGATAAAAATAAAGCACAAAAATTACAAGTTAATTGATAAATAATAAACTTACGAATGCTTTTAAAAATTGTTCTTCCGTAAAGAATAGCTTTACTAATAGATAAAATATTATCATCTAAAATTACAATATCACTGGCTTCCTTAGCAACCTCTGTTCCACTACCCATAGCAAAACCTACGTTAGCTTTTTTTAAGGCAGGAGCATCATTTACGCCATCTCCTGTCATACCCACAATTAAATCTTTTGCTTCAGCGATTTTAACCAATTTACTTTTGTCTTGCGGAAGTGCTCTAGCTATAACTTTAATTTTAGGTAAAAGATTTTCAAGTTCATAATCACTAAGTTTGTTAAGCTCATCACTTGTTAAAATAATATCATCTGGTGTCCTTACAATACCAACTTCTTTCGCGATTGACTCGGCAGTTTCCTTAGCATCTCCAGTTATCATAACCACTTGAATACCTGCATTTTGAATAAGAGTTACCCCTTCTCTTGCCTCAGCTCTTAAATCATCTTTAATTGCCACCAAACCAACAAAAGTATAAGAATCTCCTCCATGACTCAAAGCCAAAGTAATAATTCGACAACCTTTTTTCGTTAATTCTTTGATTTCTAATTCAATATCTTTTTTATTCAAAAAAGGCTTTTCTTCCCCTGTTGAGAGTAACATTCTAGAACATTTAGGTAAAAGCTTTTCACTCGCACCCTTAATAAATTCTAAAGTAACACCATTTTCCAAAACCTTCACGGAAGAAAATTTATTCTTACTATCAAACGGCACAGTTTCTAATATTTTTTTCTCAGGCATTTCCTTTTGTTCTAAAAAATTTAATAAAGCTCGATCTGTCGAATTCCCACCGATTACTTTATCTTTACTATACATACTACTATTATTCCAAATCATACTACGACATATCATCTCATAATATCGTTTATAGCCCTTTAAAGCCGCTTCATTTTTAAAATGTTTTCTCTCACCATTTATAACATCTATAACTTCTAATTTTCCTTTCGTAAGTGTTCCTGTTTTATCCGTAAAAAGAATATTTAAAGAACCTGTTGTTTCAATACCAACTAACTTACGAACCAAAACATTACTTTTTAACATACGTTTCATATTACTAGAAAGCACCAAAGTTATCATCATTGGAAGCCCCTCAGGTACAGCCACTACAATAATTGTAACAGACAAAGTTAAAGCATAGATTAAATGATCTGCCATAACTCTAAAATTAGACAAAGTGTCAATAATAAGATTTATATCAAAATGATTGTCTATAACAATTACAGAAAAAAGATAAGAAAAAGTTACTAAAAATGCTCCGATATAACCAATTTTACTAATCGTCTTAGCTAGACCTCGGAGTCTTAATTTCAAAGGACTAGTAGGTTCGCTCTCTTGAACCTCTTTGGCAAGGGCTCCATATACAGTAGAATCTCCAACACTGGTAACTTTCATAAGTCCATTACCTTCGTAAACAACTGCACCACGAAGTAATCCATTTTCTTTAGTGCCAGAAGTTTTTTTTCGTTCTTTTGATTCCCCATTCAATCGAGATTCATCAACACTGATATTGCCATCAATCAAAATTCCATCTGCAGGTATCCCATCCCCACTTCCAAGAATCACAATATCATTTACAACAATATCTTCTAGTTTTACCTCTTCTACTTTTCCATTTCGCTTTACTTTAACTAAAATACTATCAGATTCTTCTTGTAATTTTTTAAATGCTTCCTCACTTCCATATTCGCTGATTGTTGAAATAAAAGAAGCTAAAAATATTGCAATTAAAATACCTAGAGTTTCAAACCAGTCAAAATCTCGAAATAAAAAAACTACTTTAATCGCCAAGGCAGTTAATAAAATTTTTATAATAGGATCTCCAAGGGATTCAAGCAAAAGCTTAAAAAAACCCTTTTTCTTTACTTCAGTAATCGCATTTGTACCATATTTTTTTCGACTTACTTCTACTTCTGTATCTCTTAGTCCGTATATTTCCATGATTAAGCATCACCTAAAAAAGTATATGAAAGAAAACAAAAAAAAGAACATTTTCGTTCTTATAAAATGACCTATATAAAAAAACTAGCTTTCACTAGTTTTCGAATTACATATGATATATTTTATTCTTTTTCGTTACCATATATAGTCCAGCTGCTACTGCAAGACCACCAATAATTACAGCATATGGTAAGAAAGAACCAGTTTGAGGATTATCCTCTGTAGTACATCTTTTATCATATTCTTCTTTTGTACATTGAGTACCATCTTCACAATAATAAACTGTTTGCCCATCTTTTCCATTTTCAATGTCACATTTAGGTGTAACAGATGGAGTATCTGGTGTTGTTGGAGTAAACTTATCAAGTGTTACAGAACATTCAGCAGCAGGATCCGTTACATCAAAATTAATTTGAGCAACGATAGCTTTTTCTCCAGCATTTAAACCTGTAGAATTTGAAATTGTATAAGTTACACTTCCAGCTGCATCATCACTTTTAGTTGCTGTCCAACCATTTCTTCCGTTTACAGCTCTATAAGTTAAGTTTTTCAAATTTGCAGTTATTTTAAATTCCTTCAAAGAACCACCAGTAACATTTACACCAATATAACAAGTAGCAATCGTTCCACTTGCATTTTTAGGACAAGTTACTGTTACTCCGCCTTCTGTAGTCTTAGTTCCTGTACTATCTTCAGAAAGAAAAACCTCAGTAGCGCTTGCGATAGTTGGCATCACTAGCATACAGAAAACTAATAAAAGACTCAATACAAAACCTTTCTTTTTCATAATAAACCTCTTTTCTTTTTTTTATTATGGATTTATTATAACATAAAAATACAAAAATTCTACAAAATTTGCATTTTTTTTCAATAATTTACAAAAAATATGTTATTATAAATAATAGGAATAGAATTGGTGGTGTTATATTTATGAGAAAAATTGTTATTACTCTACAAAATAATGCCCTAATATTTTCTTATAAAACAAATCAAATTATTCGTGAAGACTTAATGAATACAAACATTATCAGTGATAGCGAACTTGTCTTTAGTGACGACTACATTCTCGAAAACAAAAAGCTTGTTGTTCCTTTCCTAGAAGAATTATGTGAAATGAATTCTATTGATACATTAATATTTCAAAACAATAAGTTAGCAATATTTCTAATTGATTACTTTAAAAATATAAAACTTCATACCGTAAAAGTTAAAAAACAAGAAAATACTCAATATGAGTTATGTGAAAAATTAAGCAAATTAAAAAGTTTAAAAGAATTTGACTGTTACATGATTCAAAATTTCTTGCTTGAATACTTAGATAAATATCATATTAAGGTTATAACACATAGCGAAATATTTTATATTTCTAAATTTATGCAACAAAACCAAATGAATGAATATTCAAAAATATACTATCAGAAAAAAATTAAAATTTATACAAAGATGAATGAAGAAGATAAAGAAGACTTCATTTCCTTTTTAAAAATTAATCGTTATTTAAAACTAATATCTTTAATGGAATTTCACCCAGAAGACTTAGAATTTATTTTAGAATCTCTAATATCTTTTCGTATCAAAAATGTTTATCTAGAAATACATGAAAACATTACCAAACAAGAAGATTTTATCTATTTAAAAGAAAGAAATAAAAAAATAAAGAAAAACAAGCTCGAAATAGGACTTGTTTATAGCGAAGAATATTTATCCGAAAATTTAATGAAACAAATTGCTATCAATACCCTTCGACTATGTGGAGTTATCCTAGCTTGTTTTTTAATCGGCATTGTAGGCTATGTATCAATTAATAACTATTATTCTTTAAAAGAAGTTAGCCAAATTCAAGAAAATGTAAAAGTTGCTATTGATAATAGTGAAAATATAGAACTACCCGAAGAAATCAAAAAAGAAGAACTGGTAATAAAAAATAAATATATTGCCGCCTTAATGTCTATCAATCCAGACGTAGTTGGATATCTAAAAGTAAATAATACAAATGTGGACTATCCTGTAGTCATAAAAGACGATAATAAATATTATTTAAAAAAGAATTTCTATGGTGAAGATGATCAAAATGGTTGGATTTATATGGATTTTCGTAACTCTGATAAAATATTAAACGATAACACTATTATTTATGGACACAATATGTACTACAGTGGCGTTATGTTTGGTACCCTTCATCGAGCATTAAATTATTCTTGGAATTCCAATCCAGACAACTTAATTATATCTTTCGATACAATGTATGAGAGCATGAAATGGCAAATCTATTCCATTTATACAGTTCCAAAAACAAGTGATTATTTAAAAGTATCTTTTGAAACCGAAGATTTAAAAAATGATTACATTTCTATGACCAAAAAAAGAAGTATTAGAGATTTTGGAATAGAGGTAACAAGCCAAGATAACTTACTTACGTTATCTACTTGTACAGGAGACAACGAAAGACTTGTGATTCATGCCAAACTTATAAAGAATACGGAGTCATCATCTCAAGATTCGAGCGATACCTAGAATTTTCTGGATTTAATTCAATAGCCTGTTTCAAATAATCAACAGCTTCCTTATAATGAGCAGTATAAAAACTAGCTAGAGATAATAAATCATAAAAAGAGTCATTCCAAGCAAATTCCTCATTAATATAGGATTTGCTTTTTTCTTTTATTTTTTCAGCTTCTTTTAATAAGGAATAAGCACTTGCATAATCTTCTTTTTGAATATAAAGACTAGCAAGTTCAATATAACCTTCTCTTAAATGTGGAGCTTCCTTAATAGCACTTTTTAACCAAAATTCAGCTTCTTCAAGATAATTTTTAGCTTGATAAGCTCGAGCAAGAAATCTCATAGATGCACATCTCTCATCTTTCCAAGTCGCATTTTTACAAGATAAATGTTTGTGCAGCATATCGATACAGGAATCCCATTTTTGATAAAACATATATTCTCTTCCTAAATAATGCAAATTTCGATCATTCATAGGATCTTCTTGAACACTTAATTCAAGTAATGGAAGATAAGAACCTCTCGATTTATTATTATCAGGATAATGATTCAAAACAATAGGAACTTCTATTTCCTTTTCTGGTTTTTGACTCACTAATATTTCATGAACGGGATTTTTCCAAGTATAGTTTAAACGACTATGAATTTTATTAATCCAAAAGCTTACCTTCGGCTCATCTCCCTCTAATTTCCAATTATAATTATAACGAGCTCTTGTTGTTTCATCTTGCCACATTGTTTCTAAAGTTTCTCTCCAACCAGGTAAAAATACTTCATCTAAATCAGTACAAACACAAATGTCTGCATCTTCTGGCACTTTATCAAGGGACTTATTTCTAGCTACATCAAACCTCCATGGATTAATTTTTTCTTCATATACAGTAACATTATTCTCTCGAAGTTTAGCTACCGTGTCATCCTCTGAACCAGTATCTAAAACTATAATTTCGTCTGCCTCTTTCATGGAATTTACCCAACGATCTACGAATTGACTTTCGTTTTTACTAATTGCATATACAATAACTTTTAACTTTTTCATAAATCCTCCTAGTAAATATATGCAAAAAAAGTTTGAAACTTTCAAACTTTTTATTCTATATCCGTAAAACACATTTGATCGATAGTAGAATGATAATTTTCCATTTCTTCAGAAGTCTTTGGAAATGGTGTCAAATTAAATTCTTTTGATAATGTTGCTTCATCTGTATCTTGGGTAAATGCTATTGTAAATCTTGTAGGATCTTTTTTTATTGCTCCTGCTACATCATCAAATTTTTTCTCTTTAATATCATCCACTGCAGATAAATAATCCTCTTCATTTTGGAAAGTATAAGTAATGATTTTTTTCATGTTATAAATGGAACCACTATTTGCAATACCATATTTATAAGTATTAAATATTTTAGCTGTTTTATAATTTTGAGAAGGTTCTCCTGTTCCTTCACAGTATAAATATTCAACAGGAGCATTTTCATCAACAATCAATTTAGCAGTTGCTGTTGTAGCATTTTCATAAGCATCAACGATATTTAAGGTTACTTCATACTCACCAGACGTTGAAGTATCTATTTCCTCAATGGCAGTAGCAAATTCATATGTACATTCACTCACATCATCTACAGATTCAATAAAGTCTTCTGGATAAGTTGTTCCATTAAGAGGAATTACTACATCTTTAAGTTCAACTACTGGAGCTTTCGTATCCTTTACAGAAACCTTATTTGGTCCTGATACTTTAGTTCCACATGTTACTATATATTCATAAGTACCAACTTTAGTAGAATCTAAATTCGTATCAACTTTACATTCATTAATATTCATACCAGTAACTTTGACAAAGGAAGCTGCTGAATCCAAAAGAATATCAGTTCCAGCTTCAAGCTCTGTTAATTGAGGCGCAATAACGATTCCTGAAGTTTTACTCTTACCCATAAATAGAAAATAATATACTGCACCACCAACTGCAACGATTAATACAACAACTAATAAAATTAAAGTTGGATTGATTTTTTTCTTTTCTTTCTTATTATCCTCTGGTGGTAACTGAGGAGGTACTGGAATTCCTCCCATCATTCCCATATCATTTCCCATAGGCGGAGGTGTCATTCCCATTGGTGGGACTTCTGGAGCTCCTAACACAGGCCCATTATTAATACTTTGTTGAGGATTCAAAACAGTTTGTTCTGTTAAAGTTGATGACATAAGAGGCTCTGTGACTGGTTGAACTACTGGTGTTGGCTCTTGTGGTTGCGAAACAACAACACCTTCTGGTGCAAGATTAATCCCGCCCATAGGAGAAGGATTCATTGGCTGCGGTGTTGGCGCACTCATTGGTTGCCCTATTACAGGTTCAGATATTCCAGCTGGAATTGTTCCAACATTTGCAGCGGAAGTTACAGTTGGCGCAGGATTTGGCATTGAAACTGGCGGCTGAGGGGGAACTAAAGTTTCTGAACCAAGTGGTCCAGGATTTTGCATACCCGTCATTCCACCTACTGGTGTTACAGGAGGAACTGGATTAGGTCCCATCATTCCACCATTCATTGTATTTAAATTTTGATTTTCTGTATTATTGTTCATAATTCTACCCTCTTTACTCTAAAATCTAAAACTATTATACTAATTTTTTTTGTAAAGTGCAACAAGTTTTTTCTTGACATTTAAAATCAAATTCATAAAAAAAAGAGCCTTAGCTCTATGCATTTCGAATACTATAAATATAGTTATTAACTTTTTCTGCCCAAGTTCTACTTTCGGCATATCTTGTATTAATTTGCTCAGGTGTTACTAAACCTCTCTGGATATAGTTATTCGCAAGATTAGATATCATTGCTTCAATTCCCTCTTCTAAGGAATCAAAATACATATAATATCCATTTCCTCGCATTCCTCCTACATTATTATTTTCTACTAGAAGTCTACTACAAGTCCATTTGCATCCTGTTTCTAACAAAGCAATCGCCACAGTTAAATATGGATCAACACCATACATAATAGAATACTTAGCAAATACTGGACCATAGCCATGTAAATTATTACTTAAACTTAAATCTAGCTTTGCACCTAACTCCGCTAAGGTCATTCCTTCATACACAATTGCTGGCGAAGAAGCTTTCAAACTTACAATTTCAATTTCTTGTTGAATATTAAGGTCTTTATAACTAGCTTTTTTCTCTAATTTTTCTTTTTGATTTTTTAACATAATAGATTCAATTAAAGAGTTTCCAATTGTTGTCACTGTACTATCAATAGAAAGCACAGTAATTTGTTCTAATCTATTTGTCATAAATTCTATACAACTAATTACGATTATGGCAACAAAAATTGCCTTAACCGAGGGTAATTTCTTCATTTCTAAACCATCCTTCTTTTCCGGAAAGCACATTCATTATACAATAGTTTATTCTAACTTGTCAAATTTTTCACTCCAAAAAAGCGTACATTAATTCGTAAAAATGCTGGTTTTATTCGATGTTATAAGCGATTAAAAAAGTTAATTTTTTACCCAAAAAATAGAAAAGTTATTAAAAATGCTGCAACAATTCCCACAAAATCGGCAAATAATCCAGCTTGCAAAGCATGTCGAGTTTTTGTCACTCGAATAGAACTAAAATATAAAGCTAAAACATATATCGTGGTATCAGTACATCCTTGTAAATTAGATGCTAATCTTCCTACAAAAGAATCTGGACCATACAATTCAAATATATTACTCATAATAGCCAAAGAAGCAGTCCCTGAAATTGGTCTTACCATTGCCATAGGAAGAATACTAATAGGTATTCCAACACTCTCTAAAAGAGGTGTAAAATAGGAAAAGATAAATTCTAAAAAATGAGAATTCAAAAAAATATTAGTTGCAAACACCATTGCAATAACTGCTGGAGCAATCTTAAAAGTAGTTACTAAACCATCTTTTGCTCCTACTAAAAAAGAATCATAAATATTTACTTTTTGTTTAAAAGCATACAATATAATTGCCAAAACAAAGATTGGGACGATAAACTTAGACATGTTGTTTTCTCCTTTTTATATAATCAAAAATTAAGCCAGACACATTGGAACAAAGTGTTGCCAAAATACTCGTAATAATAATCTCGGAAGGGTTGGCACTCCCATGCATCATACGAAGGGCAATAACGGTAGTTGGTACAAGTGTAACCCCTCCTGTATTTAAAACTAAAAACGTAACCATAGCTTCCGTAGCAGTATCTGGCGTTGGATTTTCTTTTTGTAAACACTCCATAGCTTTTAATCCAAAAGGAGTCGCGGCACTTCCTAGTCCTAAAGCGTTTGCAGCAATATTACTAGCAATATAGCCAAGTGCTGGGTGATTGGATGGTAAACTAGGAAAAAGCTTACTTAACACAGGTCTTACAAAATTAGAAAAACTCTCTAAAATTCGTGAATCCTCAGCAATTTGCATAATTCCAGTCCATAAAACTAATAAAGGAAGCATTTCTGTTAAAAGCTTTATTCCATCCGTTCCACCTTTTAAAATCTCATTATTTAAAGCTTCTACATTTCCCGTTGCAATCGTAAAAAAGCTACCAATAACTATAAAAAATACCCAAATATATGTTACCATCCGAACAACCACCCCCAAAATTTCTTCCAAAAACCTTCTTTCTTCTGTGTTTGCTCTTCAAGCTTTTGATAAATTTTTTCAGTTCCTAGCAGTTCTTCCTTCAAATAAATCTGCGCAACTCCAACTTCTTCACTTTTCAATTCTTTATTAATTTGATATTCAACACGTACAGAATCGATTTCCGAATCATCAAGTAAAGCATAAAAATCCTTTTTTATATAATATTTAGAGTTTTCTTCTGGCATAAAATTATTAACATCCAATACTTGAACCCTTCGATATTTCTGAAATACAGCCTCACATAGATTTTTGTGATCTGCAAAATCATTTCCATCGTTTAAAGTAACAACAATACAAGTTTTATCTTCTTTCAAAGAAGCAGTTACCAAAGTTCTCCTTGCCTTCTCTGTAAAGCCAGTTTTACCTCCAATATTATACTCATACGTTTTCAAAAGTTTATTTTTATTTTGCCAAACATAAGTTTTCCCAGTAGTTTTAGCAGTATAGCTTTTTGTCGCGATAATTTCACGAAAAACATCATTAGTAAGAGCATAACGCATAAGCATGGCCATATCTTTTGCGGTCGATATATTTGCCCTACCATCAGCTTCTTCTAACCCATGATTATTCACAAAAACAGTATTACTCATCCCTAGTTCATAAGCTTTTTGATTCATAAGCGCAACAAAATTTTGCATATTCCCAGAAACATGATAAGCAATTTCGATTGCCGCATCATTTCCACTTCGAAGCATTA
>CAQRXS010000034.1 GCA_948874605.1 uncultured Bacilli bacterium
GTAAAATTCCCCATATCGTTATTAAAATTGGAATTTCTAATGGATTTAATAAACTTTCACCAATATTTCTTATAAATATAAAGGGAATTTTAATTAAGCAAATAAAGAATATTAAAACTAATAAATCTAAAACTATTTTGGCATTTTCTTTCATTTTGTTTTTTGACATTACTTCAACTACTTGATGTATTACTTGAAATAATTCTTCAGTTCTTTTTGATATTCCTTGTTTTTTAACTTTGGCAGGATTTATTCCATGGCTTAGTAAAAGATTGTCTTGGATTTGTTCAAGAGAACCAAATTCCTTAATTGTTTCTTCTTCCGTCTTTCCAGAATTTTCTAATTGTTCATTATAAAAATTAATAATTTTCTTTTGTTCTTCCTCAGTAAACATATCTATTTTTGTTTTTAATTTTAGTATAAATTCAGTTTTTTTCATGAATGCTCCTTTCAATCTTTACTCGTTTATATAATGTTACTACTTCTTGAATTAATTCTGCTTTTGTAACTTTTTTTTCTTCACATTTTGATATTTCATAGTTGTTTACTTTTATTATAACAGAGTTTTCTTCTTCTAATTCATTTTTTTCTAAATCAATTAAAAAGAAGGGACGATTTTTTTGGATAATTAAGGTATCTCCTAAAAGATAGTCTTTTTTTATTTCTTCTGGTATAAATAAAATTTTAGAATCTTTTTTTAACTCCCCAATGTAAGTTATGTTATTTTCACCAATATTTTGAGTTGGCGCTAGAAGCCGTTTATTTGATGCTTTAATAAGCCCTTGTTCTCTTTTGCGATTATCTTTCCAAAAAATATTTATATTTCCTAGAAGGTTATCTGGTTTTAAATCTGTAACTTTTTTTTCTAATGTTTTCATAGAATTTATACAGGATTCTAAATCTTTTAAATTAATATCTTTAAAATATTTTACTTTTATCATAATATTATTTGGATTTTCTAAAGTGTTGATAAATTCTTGAATATTGGTCTTTCTTTCTTCTTCTCCACCAGTTAAAACATTTTTAATGATATATTCATAAGCTAAAAGCATTTCTTGTTCTTCCTTAGAACGGTTCGCAAAATTTATTTCCAGTTGTTTCATAGTTTCTTCATAGGTTGCATTTTCTTCTTTTTTTTCTTCTTGTTCGTTTATTTCTGGTTCTTTTATTTTTAAATTATCAAATTCAATGAAAAAGTCTCCTATTGTTCGAATATCTAAATTTGGAATTAACGCATATTTTTCTTTTATTCTTAATTCTTCATTTTCTTTATAATGTTCATAAGATACTATTTTGTCTATTGCATTTTTTTTATCTATTTTTTCTAAAATTTCCTGAATGTTTTCTTTTTTTCGGAATATTCCTTTTTTCTTTTTTGGAATATTATTTAATTCTTTTATTCTCTCTTTCATATTATTTATTTCTAAAGGTAGTTTTATTAATTCATATTTATTTTTTAAAAGTCCTTCATCTAGTTCCAGAGATTGTAAGAATTCTACTAATTCTTTAATACTTTTTTCAATGCTTTCTTTTTCATTTAATTCTTTAATCGTTTGTTTCCAAGAATCTAAAGCATTTTGATATTCTGTTTGTAAAGGTTCCAATGTTATTTTTTCTTTTTTTTGAAAGCTTTCTTGCTTTAGCTCAGAAAGTTTTTCATTTAATTCATTTTCTTTTTCAATAAATTCGTTTGTTAAAGTAGTTAAATTTTGATAAGTTATGTTTTGAATATTAATTTTTTCTTCAATTACATCGATTAAAATTAAAAATGTTCTTTTTATTTTTTTTAAAAAAGCAGCTTCTGTTTTTGATTCTTTCTTTTCTTTTTTGTGGTTTTCTTCTTTTAGGTCTAAAAGTTCTTCTTTACTAAGTTCTTTTTCTTTTCTTAAATATTTTATATCTGTATACATTGTATTATATTCTTTTAATTCCACGCGAACTAAATTCTTATTCTGATTTTTTTTGAACCAGTAGTATTTTGCTAAGAAATCTTCTGCTTCTTCTTTTGTTTTGGGAATAAATATTCGATTCAAAGCACCATAATAAGAAGTTTTTAAGGTATAAACAATTCCTACTTTTTCATTTTTTGCATACAAAAAAGGATCTTTTTTTAAAGACTGAAATCCATATTTATTAAATAGTTTTAACAATTCTTTCTGATTCACATTTTATTCCCCTTTTACTTTCACTATTATACCATAAAGAGCCATTTTTGTGCTATAATCTTTTCAAGGAGGTATGCATGAAAGTTACTGTTTTAAATGATCGAAAGCAAAATAAGAATTCATCATCTTTGATATCTTCTATCTTTATGTTATGTTTAGGGATTATTCTTACTTTTAATTCAGACGGATTAATTAGTTCTATTTTTACTTTTTTGGGAGTGATTGTAATTATTTATGGAATTAGCCGTTTTTGTCGTTATTTTCAGTTAAAGAATCAGCTACATGTTGAGCAATCTGAAATTCTTCTTTCGGCTGTTACCACTACTTTTGTTGGATTAATCGTTGTATTTCTGTCTAATTTTATTGCAAATACTATTCAAATTGTTACAGGCATATGGCTTATGTATTTTGGAATCTCTAAATTATCGACAGCTATTGCATTTAAATCATCTCAAAAAGCTTCTTACGTCAAAGGCTTGATTGTATCTTTTGTAATAATGGCTCTGGGCTTATATACTATTTTTGCTGAAAATGTGGTTTTTGTTTTTATTGGCATTGTGCTGATTTTATATTCTGTTTCAGATATCGTAAGTTATTTTATTCGTAATAAATAGAAAAAAGAAGTCTTTGCCTTCTTATAATGTTGATAGATTGTCAGCATTTTTTTTATTTAAAACTCTAGTCTATGGTATATCTACTTTTAATAAATTGCTATTCATTATTAATGTACTATATAGAAATAATACTTCTTTGTTATCAAAATCTACATAATTGTTTACTATATCCATTTTCATATATCTTAAATCTATAAGCGTTATTTTCTTATAATAAGGTATTAGTAAAGGTACCAAGCTACTAGCAAAACTATCTCGAAATATAATTAGTTCTTTGTCACTTTGATTCGATTTATTTTCTATTTCGATTAATGAACTTGGCCCTTTTAAAAATATATTATATGGATCTATTCCCTCTAATTCTTGTTCTTCATAGACTTTGTTACTGTCATACTCAAAATGTTTTACCTCCACGCTTTTTATATATTCATGAGTTAGCCATTCTAGTTTATCTGGCTTTATAAATTTTGGAACTTTAGAATACGATGAGCCATAGAAGTTATTGTATGTATTCTTTATATATTTATAATCTTTATATTTAAAGTTTAAGTGATTCGATAATTTTTTTATTATATTTTCATACGATGTTTGCTTTATATGGATATCGGTTTTATAGTAATCTTCTAATTTTAAACTACTCATAATATCTATATAATTTATGTCAATTTCCCTATTTACTTTGTTCATTAGATAATTAAAGTCTATCTTTAAATAATTGTTATTTAAGAAGTAACTTTTGTCTGGTATTATAGCGTAATATACATTGCTATTTTGGAGATATTTTTTATTAATGTAATTTATTTTCTCTATGAACGCATTCACATTTTTTTCTTTTAAAGGATAGTTTTTTTCTATTATATATCCATTTACTAAAAAGGCATTTTTACTATCTTTGATTCCTAGTATATATCTTTCATACATTTCACTTAAGCTAATCAAATCATCTCTTAAAGGGAATTGATCATTCATGTAAGTGTCTAGGTTCGATGCAAAATTTTCTTTTAATTCCAAATTACTCATTAGTTTTCTTCTTTCATAATTTGATATGCTTTTTTCTTTTGTTAGTATAAAGCTTAGAGAGAACCCATAAATTAGAATAATAAATATGCTTACTATAACTTTGTCTTTCATATTAAAATCTAAAGTAAATAAACGGATTAAATGTACTTGATAAAATGCATGCGATTGAAAGTAGAAATATTGTAAATATATAAATTGTTTCTAGTATATCCATTTGTCTACTTAACTTTCCTTTCTTAATTTTTTTTATTTTATTTGGCAGTAGTTTGCTCATTCCTATTAACGAGATGACTAATAGTATTATGCTATTTTTAAAGAAGTATAGACTTTCAGCGTTTATTAGTTTTGTATTTAAGCCTATCATTCCTTTTAAGAAGGCAATCATACTTTGAAAGTCAGTTATATTAAATATTACAAAGCTTATAACTACTATTATAAATGTGTATATATAGCTTAATATTCCTCCTTTTAGATATTTTGATAATAAGAATTTTTCTAAGATTAAGAAGATAAAAAAGTATAAGCCCCAAACTACGAAATTCCAACTTGCCCCATGCCATAGGCCTGTTAATGTCCAAACTATCAATAAGTTTCTTACATTTTTTAGTTTTGATACTCGGTTTCCACCTAAGGGAATATACACATAATCTTTAAAAAAATTTGATAACGACATGTGCCAGCGTCTCCAAAAAACAGTAACACTTGGACTTACTAATGGATAATCAAAGTTTTCTTTTAAGTGAAATCCAAACATTTTTCCAAGTCCTATTGCCATATCACTGTACCCTGAAAAATCAAAGTAGATCTGGAGAGTAAAGAAAATAGCAACTAACCAATACGTTAACACAGACATGTTACTCTTTAAAATCGTTTCATACATTTTAAAGAGCATATCCGCAATTAAGACTTTTTTTCCAAGTCCTATGGTAAACCTTTTTATTCCTTTACTAAATAAACTTATATTTATTTTTCTTGCTTCTAACTCTTCATTTATGTCTTTATATCTAACTATAGGACCTGCAATTAATTGAGGAAATAGTGTTATGTAGCATGCATAATTTATAAAGTTTCTGCTTGCTTTCACATCGTTTTTATATACGTCTACTAGATAGCTTATATTTTGGAAGGTAAAGAAACTTATGCCAAGAGGTAATATTATTTTTAAAGTATTTATGTTGCAAGAAAATATGTTGTTAAATGAATCTATCAAGAAATTGGTGTATTTAAAGTAGATTAAGAATGCTAAATTTAGTACAATCCCTAGGATTAAGTATTTTTTTTGTTTTCTCTTTTCTATTAATATTCCGCATATGTAGTTTCCTAAACAAGATGTTAGAAGTAAAATCACATACCATTTTTCTCCAAAATAGTAGAATATCAAACTAAATATTAATAGGATTAAATTTCTATATTTCTTAGGTGCTACAAAGTATGTTAAGAAAAGAAAGGGCAAAAAAAAGAAAAGAAAAATTATACTAGAAAATACCATAATTTATCTCTCCTCTCATAGTTATTTTAAGTTTTCAAAATTTTCTTTTATTTTAGGGGCAAGGTCATTAGACATTATAAGTGTTACTAGATCGCCTTTTGATAGTACATATACATTTTCTGCTTCTACACAAATCCATTTTCTTGGATTCGCGTTTTTCTTAATGGTTTCGACTACTTTATCAGCATCTTTTGCGTCTTCTAATCTTATTAGTACAACAGCATGTGCTTGTGCTGTTATCATAGATTCACTTACAATCGCTTCTTTATATTTAAAGTCAAGGTTTGTTCCTTCCACAAAATATCCTTGTAGCATATCATTGTCAAGTTCTCTAGATTCAACACCCATTGGCATTTCTTCGTCACTTATTCCTGCATATAATTTTTCCATTATATCAGGAAGTGTACCCTCTATGTTTTTTGTTCCACATCCACACATTAAAAATGTAACGCCTAAAATACATAACCCATAAATTATTTTTTTCATTTTAACTAATATTTCCTTTCTATTATTTGTAAGCTGTTTATTTTAAAGTCTTCATTGACTAGGTTAAGTTCAAAAAATTTTACTATTTTGACATATAACTTCCTATTAATATAGTATCATATTATTATTAAAAATCAAGCCACATCATTTTTCCTGAAGCCTATGTATTGTTATAATTTTCGCTTTTCTCATTTATATATAAAAAGACCATTGATTTTTGTCAGTGGTCTAAGAAACATTAAAATGTCTCTAATTTTTTTTCTTTGTTGTTGAAGCTTTCTTTGTTGATGTTTTTTTTGTATTTGTTTTTTTGGTTGTGTTTTTCTTTGTACTTTGTTTTTTCTCTTCTGAAACTGTCTCTGTTACTTCTTCATCGGCTTTTATTTCTTTCTTTGGTGTTTCTTCTTTTTTCTCTTCTTTTGCGTCTTCTTCTTCCTCAACACCACTTCTTGCAAAGAATACAGTTCCCCCAATTATTGCAACTGCTACTAGAAGTACAATGATAGTAGTTGTCATATTACTTTTTTCTGCTTCTAATAATTCTCCAGCATTACCCATTAAGTCTTTTAATTTATCTTCAGTGTTATTATTATAAGCATTTTTAATTGCAGTTTTGATACTTTCATCTGACGCAGAAGAATATCCACCAAATGTTTTGTCTCCTATGACGATGTATGGAACTGAGCCATTGATTGGTTCATCGCCCATCTTTTCACATGCTTTATTTGCTAATTCTGAATTATTTTGATTTTCCCAAACTTCAATTGTTCTTACTTGGAACATTCCTTCAAATTCAGAGTTACCTAAAAGTTTCTTGAAAAAAGCAATTCCATCTTTACAATGTGGACAAGTACTTCCATGGAACATATATACTGTTACTGGAGCCTTTTCTTCTGCATTTGCTAAATATCCAAAAGGAACTAAAAATAAACTAATTAACACAACGAATAAACAAAATACATTTTTTCTTTTTGTCATTTTCCCATCTCCTCTTAGATAATTATAGCAAAGGTTCTTATGAAATACTAGTTATTTCCATTTTTTTCAAATATAAAACACCATAGCTTCACTATGATGAACATTATATTTCACATTATTCTTCCTCTAAGGTAGGATTAAATTTGTTTTGAACTTTCGTAATTTTTGTTTCTGTAACATTTTCTGTCTGATACATATTTTCATCACTCATTAATGTGTATAAGTCATTTTGCATTGTTAATACATCATCAAGAGCATCTTTAAATGTTACATGTACGTTTTTTGTTCCAGACTCGATAGTACCATGTAAAAATAAATCACCTAGAGTTTTTAAATCCCAAAGGATTCCTTCTAACATTGTTTTATTGTCCATAGTTAATCTCCTTTCAATAAGCCATAAAATGTGTTGTATAATGAATCACATTTTTTTTCTATTTTCTTTAGCATTGCAATTTCTTTTGATTCTGTAATGCACTCTTTATTAATGCATAAATGTCTTTTAAAATACTCTAAATGACCTAAAGTATCTTCGACATATAATAATTCTTTTTCACTCATTTTTTATCACCCATTGATAGTATGGCTTACCATAATAAAAAAATACTTAACTTTAAATGTCAGTATTTTCCACTTTGTATAGATTATTTTCTAACTCCGTAATTTTTTTATTTTTAAGGTTAATGTTTTCAAAAATGGTGTCTTTGTTAATCCACTCTTCTATATAAAGTATATAGGTATTAAGTTTTGGAAATTCTTCTAAAGAAACAGAATTTATATTAAATAAGGCTATTTTTTGATAATTTAACATGGATGGTATATCTTTTAAAAATGTAAAATTGTTATCTGTTACATAAATATAAGGATAATTTTGGTTTTCTATAGATGCTTTCTCTCTTGTTTCATATTCTTGGTATAAATACATAGGTTCATTTTTAAAGAATCCACTTATTGTGATAAAAATAAGAAAAATAATGGTTGCTTTGTTTTTGAATTCTTTTTGTAATACTATTACTAAGACAATTATTACTATTGGCATGATTATCATTATATATCTAATATCGACAAATGGTGAAAGATAAGATGCACAAATAAAGTAGATTAATACGGGATAGATAAGAACATTTTTATAATTTTTTCTGGATTTTGCAAGATACAGAATAAAAAATAATAATATCCACCAAGAAGAAATGTTAATGTTTTTTTTAAATAGTGTACCAAACATATATAATTTAGTAAAAAATGAAGTATTTACCAGTGTTCCTATCCCACGATTACCAAAAAGAATATGTTCTATACTTACAGGATATAAGATAATTGCTAATAATCCAGAGACAAGATGGATTAAAAAGTAAATGAAACATTTTTTCTTTTCTTTCTTTTTTATTAGTTCAAATGTATTCCAAGCGTATATACCTATAGCGTAAATTAAAAAGAAGTATTGTGTTAAAAACCCTAGAATTGCACCTAATGATAAGCCTAAAGCAATTTCTTTCGTTATTTGAAATTCCTCTTTGCGAAGTTTTAAGTTAAAGTATAAGTACACTAATCCAAAAAAGGTAAGAACTGTGTACATACGCTCAAATAGTACCATATTTATTGTATACGTTGAGAAATTTAGTAATATTAGTACTGGTATTATAATTTCTTTTTTCTCTATTAAAGTTAAAATTTTTATTATAATAAATTGTATTAAGAAAAAGAATAGAAGATTGATTAGAAAGGCATTTCTCCATAAGTTTTGTGGAAACATTTTATTCATTAGAGCTACTAAAAGATAATAAAATGGGGGATGAACATCTTTTACTTGATTCTCATAAATTTGTTGAAAAGAGAAATTTCCGTCCGAATATACTTCTTTTTCTAATTCGTCTTTCTCTTTCCATACTACCCCCCCCCCTGAAAAGTTTAGCAAACCTTGATTCCAAATGTCATTATTACTAGAAATTATCTTATATACTTCATCTTCATGATAGCCTTTTTTTAGATTAAATTCGGTAAAACATATAAATATAGCACTAAGAAAAATTATTCCAAAAATTATATATTTTTTTCTATCTTTCATCTTTTACCTCTTATTCTATTAAAATGGAAATACTTTTTATACATCAGTGAATAAACTCATTTGTTTGGCCTGAGGTATTTCTTTTTTATAATCCTCGATTATTGTATCCATATCTGTAAGAATGTGAGCCTCACTACAGCGTTTAAAATATAGCTCCATTAAATGTCTAAACTGCAATGTGTTACATATATTTTTATTTCCATAAACAGCAATATAATCCTCTTTTAAGCCAGGATATAAAATATCTAAAGCATTATAATAATATTCTCTTTGATTCGTTTTTAGAGTCATTCCCATTTTTGTATAGATAAATTTAGCATTTGCAGCGGAACTTTTACTTATCATATTTAATACATTTTCTTCTGTATCAGTTAAAAAAGGTAATACGGGAGTCATTAATACACCAGCATAGATTCCGTTCTTTCTTAATTCTTCTAATACTTCAAATCTTCTTGTTGAACTTATAACATTTGGTTCAATTTTTCTTGCTAAATCATCATCATATGTCGTAATTGAGATTTTAACGATTACGCTGTTATGTTCTTGAATTTCTTTTAAAAGATCAATATCTCTTAAAATTAAGTCGCTCTTTGTATCAATGGATACTCCAAAACCGTATTTGGCAATTAGTTTTAGTGCATTTCTTGTTAGTTCTAATTCGCTCTCTTTTGGATTATAAGGGTCCGATAATTTACCTAGAGATATCACACCTTTTAAGCCTTTACTTTTCAGTTCTTCTTCTAAAATTTCAAGTGCATTTTCTTTTATCTTTATTTTATCAAATTGTTCAATATGATACGTTTCACATCGTGAATTACAATAAATGCACCCAAATGTGCATCCCTTGTAAAGATTCATATCATAATCAATTCCAAACCATTTAGAGCCTTGATTTGATTTTGTCATAATTGTTCTTGTTTTTATAACATCCATATGGTTCTCCCCCACTTCATTTCTAGTTTATTATACTTAATTTTTTATTATAATGCAAACAATTGTTTATGAAATTTTCCCTAATTTTAAAAAGGCATAACTTCTTACTTCAATTAGATTTATCTCTCCATTTTTTAAGCGAATTGTTTTAATTGGACTAAATTTTTTGTTGTTTTTTTCGTTGTAAAATTTAAGTTCTTCTAGACCCGTTTCATAAGCTTCCGTAGGGTAACCTTTTAAAAAGATACTTAGGCGTGCAGCGCCTGTATAAGTAAAATAAGAATACCATGTACCTAAAATAAGGAAAGTTATTAGTAATATTATGTAATTCTTTTTTGTAGTTATAAATTTTCGTAGTAAAAGATATAGAAAATATATTAATAAAAAGAAAATGATAATGTTTGCGTTTTTTTGAAATAAAATGATTATGAAAAAGAAAATTAAAATTAAACTTATAAAATAAATGCTATTTCTCAAATATATATTTTGAACTTTCTTTTTTTTGGCTATTTTTATTGTATAGTTTGCGAACCAAAGAAGAAATGAATTTAATAGTATCCATATTATTCCTAAAATGGAATGTTCTATTAAATTTTGTTCAAAATGAATGATTGTTGAGTATTCTTGACCTAAAGCAGAGACAAACTTTATCATATTTGTAAATAACATAAATGTATTCATAATCAAAAGTATAAAGCCCTTCTTTTTTAGCCTTTTTTTATATAGCATATAGCATTGTAAAAATAGCAATATATGAAATAGAATGAAAAAATAAATCACATTTACCACCTACTTCTATTTTACCATAGAAAAAGATGCTTTCGCACCTTAATCTTTATTTTCCCCAAAGTATTTTAGTAATTCTAGGAAGATGTTAATAAAATCAAGATATAACTCTAATGCTCCATAAATTGCTAAATTTTCTTCTGGTAATGCATTATCTTCATTTAATCTTAATATTTTTTGAACATCATAAGCGGTAAATCCTATAAAAATCAACACTGTAACAATCGATATGATTAAGTCAAACGTTGTGCTTGCAGTAAAGATGTTTATGATTAAACATATAATTACAGCGAATAAAGCCATCATTAAATAGGTTCCTAAGCTAGATAAGTCTAATTTTGTTTTAGCGCCTAATAAAGCAAAAACCCCGAAGATTGCTGCCGTAATTAAGAATACATACATAATGGATCCTAGATTATACACAACAAAAATGCTTGAAAATGTTAAACCACTTACGAATGCATAAAGCAAAAAACATATTTTGGCTGTTATTGCTTGCATTTTATGAATTCTTGCTGATAAGATTATTACTAGTGCTAATTCCGTTATTAGAATTACCCATAAAGCTCCACTACTAAGGACATTTATTAACATTGTCTCATTTATAGACACTACGTATCCTGTTAAGAATGTTACTATAAGTCCTATGAACATCCAAGAAAATACTTTGGATAAGATTCCATTGCTTTCCATAATTCCTCCTTTTTTCTGAATCTATTATAACATTTTTATGCTATTTTGTAAATTTTATGAATTACGTTAACAGGACATCTTTTAAACATTAAATCTAAAATATACGATATCTCCATCTTGCATTATGTAGTCTTTGCCTTCTAGGTTAAGCTTTCCTGCTTCTTGGACTTTTTTTTCATCTTTTAGTTCTTCTAAATCATTATATTTCATGATTTCTGCTTTGATAAAACCCCTTTCGATATCACTGTGAATTAGACCAGCAGCTTTTTTGGCTGATGTACCTTTTTTGAAAGTCCAGGCACGACATTCATCTTTTCCTACAGTAAAGAATGTTTGTAATCCTAGTAAGTTATATGTTGCAAATATTAGTTTATCTAAACCACTATGATTAATTCCTAACTCACTTAAGAAATTCTTTTTCTCACTTTCTTCCAGCTCAGCAAGTTCTGATTCCATTTTGGCACACATTACTATAACACCAGCATTTTCTTGCTGTGCAAATTCACTTACTTGTTTCGTGTA
>CAQRXS010000035.1 GCA_948874605.1 uncultured Bacilli bacterium
TTATTTTTTTATCCTCATAACTTGTCAATACCTTTTTTCGTGTTTTTATCCTGTGGATCATAAGTAAAAAGTTGACAACAACGGATATATAAATATCGTGCTTTTTCTTCTTTAGACCAATTCTTTGCTGCTATCTCATTTGATAACAATTCAATAATATTCATAAACAAACCCCTTTTATATAAATCAATTTTAGCACAAAATTTATTTTTTGTCAAATTTGTGTCAAGGCCTTTTTTGTAGTCTTTTTCTTGGGTTTCATTTCATATAATTTATTATGAAAAAAAATTATATTTGCTTAGTTCTATTTTTTATTTTAGTGTGTTGTTTTTCCTTGCTACCTGTTCGCGCTAATGAACCTTTAAATGGAAAAGTTTTTGTTGTAGATGCTGGACATGGAGGAGTTGATCCTGGTACTGTTTCTGGAAATATTTATGAGAAAGATATTAATTTGAAAATTTCTGTTGCTTTAAAAAGTGAGTTAGAACGTTTAGGCGCAAAGGTACTTTTAACGCGCGAAGGTGATTATGATCTTGGAACTCCTCAAGCTACATATCGAAAAAAAAGCGATTTTGATCATCGTATTTCTTATATAAACAATAGTAATGCAACATATTATATCTCGATTCATTTAAATTATTTAGAAGATTCTAGATATTTTGGACCTCAGGTTTTCTATAATATACGATTAGATGAAAACAAAAAAATAGCTGATATAGTGCAAAACTATTTAAATTCACAGTTAAATAGCAATCGTGAAACAAAGAAGTTATCTAATTCCATCTATATGTATTCAAAGTTAGATATTCCAGGAATTCTCGTGGAATGTGGTTTTTTATCCAATGCAAAAGATAGACGGCAACTTCAAAATGACTCCTATATAAATCAATTTGCTAAATATCTAGCAGAATCTTTTCTTAAAATTTAAAATGTGTTAATTTTCTTGAATCTTTCCATGGTAATCCGGTTGAGTAAGAATTATCTCCAATTTTTTCAAGCAGGTCCTCTAGATTGTTTTGCGTTGTTAAGTATTTTTCTATATCGTTTATTAAGTTAGTAGTGACGATAAGTGCATCTTCATATAAATCTTCAAAAGATTTTGTACTTGTCATTTGTTTATCAACAGGATTATTCCATAATTCGTGATTTTGATTTTGATATTCTGGTAGCAGTTTTGTAACGTGAAAACTTAAATATTCGTATCTTCGGGTGCTTGTTTGGGTTAAAAAATCTTTTATTTTATAGAGGAGTTTTTTTAACCCAGTTCTATCAGTAACACCGTACTTTAATAAGAAATTACCTGTCCTTGTACTTTCTTCATATATTTTACCCATATTTTCTTTTTGAAAGGTCTTTAGATATACTTGATTTAGTGTGTAGATAAGTGTTTTTGAAAATTTGTCATTTGGAAGTAATGTGTTTGCAAGGTTTGCTTTATATAAATCTTTTTTTTCTTTTGTTTTGTACATATAAGCATCGAGATTTACTTCCATTTTTTCGTGAAGTCCACGATATTTTTTATTTTCTTTTGCATTTCCAGTATGATAAAAAACAAATGGGTGGCAATGATAATCTAATACATAATGACAAATACTACCATATAGATAGGCAAGAACTTGCTTGTCGTTTTCTAAATTATTTTTTGTTATTTCTTGTAGTATATTTTTAAAATATAAATTTACATTTGTTTTTTGAGCGTTCTCTCCAAATTTTCTTATTTCTTTTCCGTTCCACGGAGTTAGAAATTTGTAATAGAATAAATTATCGAAACTTTGCGCAAATACTAGATAATGTGGTAAACTTATTTTCTTTTTCGTTTGTTCACTTAAATTAAAGTATACATCTTTTGCAAAAAGATGATGCGTTACGATTGAAGGCATAATTAAGTTCCTTTCTTATAAAATTAATTTGACACTTTCTATATTCTATTGAAATAGTGTTCCTTTATTATTATAGCATATTATTAAATAATATTTACTTTTCACAAAAATTTCACAAGTTGATAACATTGGCTTCATGAAATATTCCTACAATATCTTTGTACTTTGTGATATAATGTTTAAGAATATGGGGTGTCCTTATGGCTAAGTCATTTAAAACACTAGATGAACAAATCGAAATATTACAAAGAAAAGGTTTAATTATTACTAACATTGATGAGGCAAAAGATATTTTACTTCGAGAAAATTATTTTTTCTTAAGTGGATATCGCATGCTTTTTATGGAGAGCTTTGCTAATAAACTTTTTTTGCCTGGGGCAACTTTTGAAGAACTGTATTCTATGTTTCAATTTGATCGACATATTCGAAATATTATTTTTAAGAATTTGCTTATTATTGAAAATAATATCAAAAGTATTACAGCTCACAATTTGTCAAAGCATTATGGTATTCGAGAAGATGAGTATTTAAATCCCAAAAATTTTACTGCTGAGAAAAAACGCAAAAAACAGGTTGAGGATTTGCTTCGCAAGATGAAACGTCAAATTCGAATTAATGGCGGGCAACATCAAGCGACAATACATTATACAGAAAAATATGGTTATATTCCAATGTGGATAGCTGTTAAAGTTTTATCCTTTGGAATTGTTAGTGAATTATATCAAATTCTAAAGCCAGATGATCAACTTGCAATCGCGGAAGATTTTGGGGTCGGCACAGAGCAATTGTTAATCTATTTGCCTATCTTAGCTAATTTTCGTAATCTTTGTGCTCATGAAGATATTTTATTTGAACATAAAGCACAGAGAGATATAGAAAATACTAAATATCATCAACTGTTATCTATTCCTATGACAAATGGTGAGTATATTTATGGAAAAAATGATTTATTTGCGATTGTAATTATTTTAAAACAATTATTGCGAAAAGATGATTTTTTCTTATTAATGAGTGAGCTAGAATATGAGATACAAATTTTAGCTGATCGATTAAAAACAATTTCGATTGAGAAAGTATTGGATCGAATGGGGTTTCCGATTAATTATGGGGAGATGGTGAAATTATAATGGAAACAAATGAATCTCAAAGAAAAACTAATGAAGGTAAAATATGGCTTGTTGGTATTGTGATGTTTTTTTTGGGCGCGATTGGGCTATACATGTTAATGTATTATTTTCCAGAGCCTTTTGTTAAAACAATTACGGAAAAGATTGAAACTAAAAATGTAACTGTGACAGATAATGGTATCGCAGATGCGGTAGAAAAAGTTTATGATGCTGTTGTGGTTGTAAAAACTTATTATAAGAAGCAGCTTTATGCAACTGGAACTGGATTTGTTTATAAAAAAAGTGATGACAAAGCTTATATTTTGACAAATAACCATGTTATTGAAAAAGGCGATGCAATTTATGTTGAATTTACAGACGGACATATTGTTGAGACAAAAGTAGAAGGTAAAGATTCTTTTTCTGATACTGCCGTTTTATCTTTAAGTTCTGATGAAATTCTTTCAATAGCAGAAATGGGAAGTAGTGAAGATGCACGTGTAGGAGATACTGTATTTACTGTTGGAGCACCGATTAATTCTGATACATATTCAGGGTCTGTAACCCGTGGAATATTATCCGGTAAAAATAGATTGGTGGGAGTTTCAACTACAAATTCTAGCACTTCTGATACAATGATGAGCGTACTACAAACAGATGCGGCTATAAACTCAGGAAATTCTGGAGGACCTTTAGTAAATGCAAATGGACAAGTCATAGGTATTACTTCATTAAAACTTGCAACCACAGGTGTTGAAGGTATGGGCTTTGCAATTCCGATAGAAACAGCATTAAAATATGCTGAAAAAGAGGAAAAAGGAGTTGCTATTGAACGGCCTCAACTTGGTATAACAATGCGTAATTTACAAGAAGCTGTTTATTATCATTACCCAACTTTGAATCACTTAAAAATTGATGCAGGTGTCTATATTGAAAGTGTGTCTAAAGATAGTCCTGCTGAGGCTGGTGGCTTAAAAGCTGGAGATGTTATTATTAAGGTTGATGATAAAGATGTTACTGATTTAGCATATTTCCGTTACTTATTATATAACCATAGTGTTGGAGATAAAATGAAAGTTACTATTCATCGAGATGGAGAAAACAAAGAGTTGGAATTGACTTTAAATAAAAAAATATAGTAAAAAAGATACTTTGGATGAGGTATCTTTTTTTATAAGTTTTATTTAATCTTCTGGATAAAATAAATCATCAGGTTTAAGATTAAATACGCTTGCTATTTTTTTTGCTGTATCATAGTAAAGTCTACGATTCCCATTTTCTAACATCACATAGTACCCTTGCGAAAAACCTATAAGATTTGCCATATCTTTTGTTGTAAGTTTTTTCTCTTTTCTTATTCTTTTTAGTTTGTAATTTTCTTTTTTCATGATTTATCTCTTTCTGCTTAAATTTTATCATAATCCACAACTATAGTCACTATATTACTGTGACTTTGCGGTATAGTTTATTTTTCATTTGTTAAACTACAAGTAATAGGTGATTCTATGAAGTTGAATGAAAAAGATTATAATAAAGGCGAAATTATTCGAATTATCCGTGGATGGACTGGTTTGACTCAAAAAGAATTTGCAGAGGCGATTGGAAAATCAAAACGTACTATCGAGCAATATGAGGCTGGCACTGTAACATATAATATTGACTTTCTAAAGAAAGTAGCGAAAATGTTTGATATTGAAATAATATTTTCAAAAAAGAGGTAAATTTTAAACGCTTTACTTCTTTTTTTTATGAATTTCTCTAACTCTTTTTAAATTTATTTCGGTAGAAACGCTTATATATGGTCGTAATTCTTGTGTGTTAATGTAGCTATCTTGTGTAACATATGTTCCAATAAATCGTTTATTCTGTAGCATGCTGATTTCTAATGCTAGTCTTTGTAAAAGGTTTTTTGTATGTTGTATTTCTAAATATTTTCCATTACGAGCTTGTATTAATACATTGTTTTCTGTTTTTCCCTTTGATGAATAAATGGGGCCTATAAAAATTCTTTCTGATTTCATAATAAAAACTCCTTTACAGGAGTATATTATAACATAAATTAAATTATTCTTCTTCTAAATATTTTTCTATTGCAGAAGCTATTCCTTCGGCATATCCATCTCTGTTATTTATTATATTTGCTAGGTCGGTTTCGTTATTCATATAACCTAATTCTAATAGGTATGGCTCTGCTGTATTATTAGATAAATAATGTTCATTTTTTGGATAATTTGGTCTGTAAATACCGTCTTGTGCAGCATGTGTAGATACACCTCCAACTTCTCGAATATAATAGTAATAAATCATATCTGTATTCCAAAATCCTAAGTCTTCGCCAATATCTTGTTCCGTAAAGAATCTTTGATAAATTCCTAAAGATAGTTGGTATGTTTCTTTTGTAGAAGGTATAGTATTTGCATTTTTGGTGATTTCTGATACTAAAAGTTCTGCAAAATCTGTATTTGTATCGTTTGCAATATAAACTTCTAATCCTTTTAAACTATCTACTTTATATTCAAATGAATTATGATGAATTGCTAGGCTGAATTTTGATTTTGTGTCATTCGCCATGGTGGCACTTCCCATAGGGTGGTAAACATTTACGACATCTTGGTCTGTATTTCTAGTCATTATAACTTTATAACCTAGGTTTTCTAATTTTTCTTTTAAAGCTTTTGCAACTTCTAAATTTAATGTTCTTTCTTGGTATTCAAGACCATTTAATATTCCTATGCTTCCTGGATCTTCGCCATCGTGTCCAGGATCTATTGTTATATCATAAACATTATCTGGTAGGCTTGTTTCTTTAATTTTAAATCTTAATGTTGGGCATTCTTCATAAGTATTCCATTCAATGTTTATTTTGTTATTTTTTTGGTTTTTTGTTAGCGTATAATATTCTAGATTCTCATATTTAGATTTATTTTTTACCGAATAATACTTTGTAATTAAGGAATCTTTTTCATCATGATTTTCTGTTTTAATTAAAAGATATAATTCTCCAGTAGGTAATTTTTCTAAGTTTATGCCTTCGTTTATAAAATTACTAGTTTTAAATGTGTAAGTATTTTCTGTTTTTGTAGTTTCCCATGGAAGTGTTATTTCCTCTGTGCCGTTTGATAGTACAAGGCTTATATTTTCTATTGATTCTTCTAAAGTAAATGTGCCTTCGATATTCATGTGAATTCCATATATTGCATAATCGTTTACATATGCATAAGCTGATGAATCTATTTTTTCTAGAAAAGCCTTATTTGGTTCTTTTGTTAATATTTTATATCCTATAAAAATGATAATTAATAAAATTGCAGCTATGCAAATAGGTATGCCTACTTGTATCAAATCTTTATTTCTGTTTTTTTTCATAAATTCCTACTTTCTATGTTAAAATGATTATAACAAATTTTTGGATGAAACTCAATTGTATGGAAGGTGACTTATGAAAACTCTTTTTGATTATTTAAAATATTATGGAAATGAAACATTTGATGTATTTCCTTTTAATGAAGTGGATGGTTTAGTTTTGGCTATGCTTAGTTATACAAAGTTTGACGGGATTGTTCCAAAGCATAAAAGAGAATCCATTTCTTTTCGTAATGCGTTAAAAGTTTTTTTTGAAAAATACAGTCCTAAAGATTTTAAAAGTCACGATTGGATGTTTCCTGTGGCTTATAAACTTATGGAAGCGTTAAGGAATTCAAAGCGTTTTGAGTATGCTAAAATATATTATTTGGTAACAAGTACAGATTCTCATGGACAGTTTGGCGCGATTACAATCAGACTTCCCAATGGAATTACGTATATTTCTTACGAGGGTACTGATAGTTCGATAGTTGGTTGGAAGGAAGATTTTGAACTTATGTATATGGCTCCTATATCTAGTCAAAGACTCGCTCTTCAATATTTTGATGAAACTTTAAATGTGTTTGATCGCGAGGTATATGTTGGAGGGCACTCTAAAGGTGGAAATTTGGCTATGTATGCTTATATGTATGGAAAGCCTTATTATAAAAGACGTGTAAAAAAAATCTATAATTTTGATGGGCCTGGGTTTTTAAATGATATTTTTGAATCTGATATTTATCAAGAGATGACTAGAAAACTTGAAACAATTGTCCCTCATGAAAGTGTTGTAGGAATGATGCTTAATCATGGAAAATATCGTGTGGTTAATAGTAAAAATAAGGGCATTATGCAACATGAAGGAACTTCCTGGGAATGTTTTGGTGGTTGTTTTGTCGATAGTACGTTATCTAAAAAAAGCGAAAAGTTAGAACGTAATTTGAAAGAGTACTTAGATGGAATGACAGTGGAAGAAAAGAAAAATTTTGTTGAGACTATTTTTGCTGTTTTTGAACGTAGTAATATAACAAATGTTATGCAATTAAAAGAGGTTAGTATTGGCAATTTATTGGCTATTATGAAAGGTGTAAAGAATATTCCTAGTAGTACAAAACGTAATTTAGTCGCCATTTTAAGGATACTTATAACTGGTATAAATTAGAAATAAAGTGAGGTAAGTAATGAAAGAAATAAATGTAGTTGCAGCTTTAATAAAAAAAGATGGTAAGGTTTTGATTGCGCGTCGTTCAACTGGTGATGATACTGTAATTGGCAAATGGGAATTTCCAGGAGGAAAAGTGGAGCCTTATGAAAAAGAAGAAGAAGCTATTGAAAGAGAAATAAAAGAAGAATTTGACTTAGAGATACAAGCTGAAAAGTTTTTAGTTAATAATATTTATAAGTATCCTAATAAGGTAGTTAATTTAAAATTATACAGTTGTAATTATGTTTCTGGAGAATTTCATTTGCATGATCATTCTGAATATTTATGGGTTTTACCAGAGGCACTACTTGATTATGATTTGGCTCCTGCAGATGTTCGTTTGGCTATATTTGTAAAGGAGAATTCTTAATGTCTACAGTAATGCAACTGGTTAGTAAATCTGTGATTTCTTTGCATAGAAAAACTGGAAAAGAGTGGCTACTTTTAAATGAGATATTTATCGAAGTTAATAAAGCTCGCAAAGTTAAGCTTGCTAAAGTAAAAGATATTTTAGATAATCATAGTTCTTTATCTCATTTATTTTCTGGAACTAAAGAATATATCTTAAAAGAAAAAGATTCAGAGCTATATCAGTCTTGTTATTATGAACGGTTAAAAATGGTTGATAACCTTGTTATTGGAGAAATTTTCTCGCGGTTAGAATTGAAGAGTTTATTTAAAATAAGTAGTCAGTCAGGGATTATGAAGACAAATACATTAGATTGTTTAGTTTTAATAACGTCAGAAAATAATGGAGTATATGCGGATTCATTAATAGAAAACGGTAAGATTCTTTATACTGGAGAAGGACAAGCTGGCAATCAAACGTTAACTAGAAATAACAAAACGTTGTATGAATCTAAAATGAATGATTTACCTGTTTATTTATTTTCTAAAGATATTAATAAAAAATATGTTTTTGAAGGACAAGTTGAATTATATGATCAACCTTATCAATTATCAGAAAAAGATATAAATGGCGTTACTAGATTGGTATGGAAGTTTCCACTTAAAATTATCTATCCGAGTGATAATGGCTATTGTATAGATAAAAAATATGAAAAATTGATTCAGGAAATTACAAAATTAGAAAATAGTCCTGCTTTGTCAGATCTTATAGTTTCTGAAGAATTGATTTTTAAAGAGGGAAAGGTCAACATTAAAAAGTATAGAAAACCAAATAAACAAATTAAAAGACATAAAAAACCTGATTATATCGCTAATGAAATTGTTAAAACGACACAAGGCATCAGAAATGAGAAAGATGTTTATAATAATGAAATAAAACGATTGATGAAAGAAAATGCTTTAGAACAAGTAAAAAAAATGCAAGACTTTTTTAAGAATAAGAAAGATAATGAAGGTTTTGATATTTTGACATTTGAGCTTAATGAAGAGGGTAAATATATTGAAAAGTTCATTGAAGTTAAGTCAACAAAAGGAAATGAGAGCACACCAATAGATATATCAGCAGAGGAAATTGACTTTGCTAAGAAACATATAAACGATTATTATTTATATCGAATTGTTAAAAGTGACAGCAAAGAAAGATATTGTAAAATAGTCAAAGGGAAAGATTTGTTAAACGACAAAGACTATAGTTTTGTTCCATCAGCTTTTAAAATTTATTCAAAGTGATTATTTTTATTAAAACCTTTGGGTTCTTTTTTTTCTAGAATTATAGTCTCTTTTGATTAATAATATATAGCTACAAAATATAAGTTTAACCTTATTGTGTGTTTAAACATAAAATATTTTGAGGAGGCGTATATATGGCAAAGAAAATTGTGATAGATCCAGGGCATGGGGGAAGTGATCCTGGTACAAGCGCAAATGGAATTGTTGAAAAAGATAAAACTTTACAAATAAGTAATTATTTACATCAACGTTTTGATGAACTTGGTATTCCAAATGAAATGACTCGTACAGGGGATACGACTTTAGGACCGAGTGACAGACCTAAAAAAGCTCAAAGTTTTTATGGAAATTCTAATGATGTAATATTACTTTCAAATCATGTTAATGCTGGTGGCGGCGATGGAGCCGAAATTATTTATTCTCTTCGAAATTCAGATAAATTATCTAAAATGATTGCTGATGAGTTTATAAAATCTGGTCAAAATGTTCGTAAGTATTATCAACGTAGACTTCCTTCAGATCCTTCTAAAGATTACTATTATATTTTGAGAGATACACCTAATAATGAGTCAGTAATAATAGAATATGGATTTGCTGATAGTAAAGGTGATGATCCAAATTTATTAAAAAATAATTGGGAAGATTTGGCTGAAGCTGTTGTAAGAGCAGTAGCAAGTTATATTGGTGTTCCTTATAATTCTGGTTCAACTGGTGCTAATACTTATGTTGTTAAATCAGGAGATACCTTGTGGGGTATTGCGAGGGAATTTGGAGTAAGTGTAGATGAATTAAAACAAAAGAATAATTTATCTAGTAACAGTTTAAAACTTGGACAAATTTTATTGATACCAAGTGCAGAAGAGGTTCCTGGAGATATTTATATTGTACAGGCTGGAGATAGTTTATATAGTATTTCAAGACGCTACGGAATAACAGTAGATGAATTAAAACGGTTAAATAACTTGACATCGAATGCATTATCTATAGGTCAACGCTTAGTTGTTAAGGGCGAGGCATCAACTGAAACTCCAAATGAAACAACTTATGTTGTTAAGTCCGGAGATAGTCTTTATAGAATTGCTCAAAATTTTGGTATTAGTGTAAATGAATTAAAAAGTTATAATAATTTGACAAGCGATATATTATCAGTAGGTCAGAAATTAAATATTCCAAATAACAATAGTCAGACTGTTTATACAGTTAAATCCGGAGATACATTATATGGTATTGCAAGAGAATTTAATACTTCTGTTAATGATATAATGCGTGTTAATAATATGGCTAGTAATGTTTTATCAATTGGGCAAAAGATAATTATTCCTTAAAGTTCAAGGTTACTTGAACTTTTTTGTATAAAAAAATATACTGTTTAGTATATTTCGTCGCATTGACCGGGCTGTGGTCTGTAAAAACAGTGCCCCATATATTTTCCAGCTAATGGTTGAGAATACCATGTATTTCCGCAAGTTTTATTTTTTCCAGGAGCATAGAACCATAAAGCATGAGTTGCCGGATAATAGTATTCTCCGCGTAGTATTCTTTCGGCTAATTGTTTTTCTAAAGCAGTTGGAGTAGCTTGGAATAGTGATGAGTTCACACCAACAAATTGGTTGGGCTGGTAAATCGCATCATAAACTGTGTTAATATTTTTAAATGTATAACAATCTACTAGAACTCTGTTAGCCACTACATTACCTACCATTAACATTCCGAGATCACCTTCTGCTAAAGCTTCTGCACGCATTATCCTTGCTAAAAGGTCAAGTTCTTTTGTTGTATAACTGAATATCATTTTATCACCTGTTATAGCATATGAATTTTTATTAGTTTGGAGACAAATGCTACAAATATTAAACTTAAATTATTTGATTACCATTAGGAATATTCTTGCTACAGTTTTGTATATTTTTTTGGTATAATCATATTTAAGCATGTTATTATTTTTGTGAAATTCTATTTTATTTAATGAGCATAGGAAAGGAAATTCGATTCTCATTGCTTCTACCAGATTTGATTGATTGTCACTCGAACTTTTCGAGTAATAGTAGGAAACGACTTGTCAAAAAGTCGAAACTTAAATAAGTGAAGGTTATTGCGCTTAGTAGCAAAAAATGTTATACTAGTGCAGTATTAAAGTTTTAGTATTTTGGCACTGCAACAATAAATATGGAAAGGTTTAGCAAGGTTAGAAAATATTTTGAAATTCTCATTATTTATGTGCTAATAGAAAGAATCTAACTTTATGTTTATTTAGATAAATTTTAGGAGACCAACTATGAATAGTCAATAGTTTTTTTGTAAAAAAATGAGAAAATTT
>CAQRXS010000036.1 GCA_948874605.1 uncultured Bacilli bacterium
GTGCTCGTCAAATAAGTTCCTGGTATGCCGACCACGCGTTCTTTGTGTACTCGACGAATCCTTGGTTCAATCGTGGCGCTGCGTACAACGCTGGTACAGAGGCAGGAGTGTTTGCAGTCAGTTACGGTGCCGGTTCAGCGGGTTCGAATGTTAGCTTTCGTGTCGTCCTTGCACCGTAAGGTGCATTTACCCTTGAATGAGTATTCTTGTTGATAGGGTGTAATCATAAATTAGACTGTAGAATTTTAAATGGAGTGTCAAGCTCGCTGGTCCCCGTTTTTAAGACCAGCGAGCTTGTTTCATATTACTTTAGAAAGGAAGATTAAGTTGAGTAAAATATATAATAAGTATTTGGAATTAAAAAGTAAAAATAATGAAAAATTATATCTTTTTCGATGTGGTAATTTTTATATATTTTTACAGGAAGACGCAATTAAAATTAATGAATATGTAGTTTTAAAAATTACAGATTTTGCTAAAGATGTAAAAAAATGTGGCTTCCCGCTTGTCAGTCTTGAAAATTATTTAAAGGTTTTTGCAAATCATAAATTGGATGTAGATGTAGTTGACGAGGTGGGTGTATTAGGGGAAAAGGATAAAACAGAAAAAATTTTAAAACGTTTAAAGAAAATTGAGATTGAAAAAATGAGACCATTAGATGCATTAGTAGAATTAGCTAAATTAAAGGAGATTATGGATGGAAAGTAAACTACTTGATGAAGGAAAAATCAAACTTTTAAAAAAGAAAAAAGAAGAAAAAAAGGATCAAATAGAAACGCTTGTTATTTATGGTAAATATTTAGATTTAATTTCTTATACAGAAATGATTTTAAAAAAGTATCCTAAAAGTGAAAGATTTGCTTTGGCAAGCTATATTAAAAATACTACTTATGATGGTATGGAAAGTATTATATATGCTCATAAATATTATGATAAAACTAGAAAGTTAGAATCTTTAAATAATTTGGATGTTAAGTTAAAAATGCTTAAAGTTTTAATTCGAATTTCTTATAAAAATAAATATATTTCAGTTCAAAACTACCGGGCTTGGAGTTTAAAATTATCTAATGTAGGAAATTTATTAGGAAGGTGGATTTCTTCTTGCCTAAAACAATAAGGAATGTTTGGAGCAAACATTTTACTTTTGATAAGTTTATCGAAGCTCATGAAAGAGCTCGTAAGGGAAAATGTTTTAAAAAAGAAATATTGGATTTTGAATTGAATTTGGAAACTAATATTTCTAATATGATGAAAAAGATTGAAAATGGTACTTATCAATTTGGAAAATATAGAGAATTCATTGTTTATGAGCCTAAAAAAAGATTAATAAAATCTCTTCCTTATGCAGATCGTATTGTTCATCAATGGTATATAGAGGAATTTATCAAATATTATATGTTGCCTCGTTTTATAGAGCATACATACGCTTGTCTTCCGAATCGAGGAGGTCATAAAGCAGTAGATGATTTACAAAGAATGATGCGTATTATGAAACGTAATTATGATAATTATTATATTTTAAAGTGTGATATTGCTGGTTATTTTTATAATATCAATCGCGATATTTTATATGAGATTTTGAAGAAGAAAATTAAAGATCCTAAATTAATTAAATTTACAAAAAAAATTATTTTTGATGATAATTGTAAAAAAGGTATTCCTATAGGAAATTATACTTCACAATTTTTTGCAAATATTTATTTAAATGAATTGGATCAATATGTAAAAAATGACTTGAGAGTAAAATATTATTTGCGATATATGGATGATTTTATTATTCTGTGTCGAACAAAAGAAGACGCAAAAAAGTATTTTTCTTTGTTAAAAAAATTTGTAAAAGAAAAATTAGATTTGGAGTTCAATAATAAAAGCAAATATTATCCTAGTAGATTAGGCGTAGATTTTTGTGGTTATATTACCTATGAAACTCATAGAAAGATTCGTAAACGAAGTAAAAGAAATATTAGAAAAAAAATAAAAAAATGGAATAAAGATTATGAGAATGGAACTCTTGATTTCGAACAAATGCGCACTAGTTGGAATTCTTGGCTTGGACATATTTCACATGCAAATTGTTATAATTTGATGAATCGGTATAAGAAAAGACTTAGTTTTTGTAATCAAGATAAAGTTGAATAAAATTTTTTTATTCTATAAAGATAACACTTTTAACATTTAATGTATCTTTCATTGATAAAGAAATGGAATATTTTACTTCTTCTAATATTTCATTTGAAGCAAGTCCTTCATAGAGTAGAGGTGAAAAACTTAAGCTTATTTCATTATTTAGTATTTCATAGTTTGTAAGTTCTGTTGAAGCGTTTAAATAACTCATTAAATTTGTTTTTTCATTTGGCATACTTTTTAAACGTTCAATAATTATTTCGACTTTATTTTTTTCATTGTTTTCCATAAATGTTACTGGAACGTAGTAGGATGTATTTTCTTCTTTTGCAATATAATATATCGTTGTTTTACTTACATTTTTTAAATTGTTAATATTGTAAATCTTATTTACACCAATCTCACGAGTAAGTAGGGGAGGTAAAGATGCTTTAGAATTTGGTAATTCTTCTAGTCTTTTTCCTTCTACAAAAACCATAATTCCGTTTACTTCTTCTAATTCTGTTAACGTGAATACAAGACATTCAATCATCTTTTCTTCGTAATCTTTGGGAATGCTTAATAGTTCTTTGCTAAAGTTAATTTTTAGAGTTGTATCTTGTAGATCAATGGAAAGGATTTTTGTCTTTTCTGGAAGAATTGGTTCAAATGAACCTGGAATATAGGCACTTTTTCCAGAATTTCTTGTTAATGTTTCAATTAATTCTTTCGCATCACTTATGGTGTCCTTTTTTTGAAAAGACATATTTACGCGAGAAACTAAAGCAGATTTATCTAATACATAAATTGGTAAAGGATTGCCACTGGTATATGAAATAGTAACATTTTCAATATTTTTCTCAACACTTGGAAAACTTACTGTAACGATAAAAATAATTAAAGCAAGGGTAGTAATAATAAATTTCCTTTTTATATGTTCTAAAATCATGAAATCACCTTATTAAACTTTATGTGAAATTTTAAAATTCATGACAAAAAAAGAAAGTTTAACTTTCTTAAATATTTACTTCACCCAAACGGATTAATTCTACAACAGCACTGGCTCTACCTTTTACACCAAGTTTTTGCATGGTATTTGAAATGTGATTTCGAACTGTTTTTTCACTAATGTTTAAACTTTTGGCAATTTCTCTTGTTGAATAATTTTGAATTAATTTTTCAAAAATTTCTTTTTCGCGATTTGTTAAAATTCTAGATTTCACACGCTCACCTACTTCCTTCCATAAACTTTCTCATTAGTAGAATATGCGTGCTTATGATTTTAGTACCTTAGGCATTTTGAAATTTAACAGTTATATACTCATTTTTATATTCGCTTTGAATGGAACGAATAATGCTGTTTGCTTTGGATGTAGAGTGGTCAGTGGAAGCAATGACAATACTAATTGTGTCGTTTTTGAATTTTACAAAACTGTCTAAATTGAACTCTTCTTTTATTTTTTGTTCAATTTTTTCTTCTTCTCCTTTTTTCTGATTTAAAGTCATTAAAGCATTGTAAGCGTTATTTTTTTCTGTTGTTGTTTTGCTACTGTCTAATAAAATGGATTGTAAGTCGTCCATTTCTTTTAAAACGCTTTCATCTTCTTGAATTCGAAGAGAGACTAAAAGACTACTTTCCTCAACATTTACATTTACTGGAGTGCTTGTTTTTTGTGATGCATCATATTCACCTATAATGCTTTGTAAATTAGAATCATTTAGAGTTACATAATAGATTGATAACACCAAAATTAAACTAAAGAGGGTTACAAACCATAAACTTTGTTTATTAATCATATCAAATTCTCTCGCTTTCTAACTAATCCTATGTTAGAAAAGAAAAATTATTACATGAAATAGAATTCCTATGCTATAATATAATACAAGGGAGTGTGACTTCATTATGTATCAAGTTTCGCTATTTTTTATGAAGTTTATTCTTTTTAGTATTATCGGGTATGTAGTTGAAATGATAACTTGTGCGATTATTGATAAAAAAATCGCCAATCGTGGGTTTATGTGTGGTCCTATTATACCTATTTATGGAGTAGGGAGTTTAGTAATTGCTTATGGCTTGAAACCTTTTGCAAATAGTTATAAATATGTTGGAATTGTAATTTTTTTAGGGATTGTAGTGGCATCTATAGTAGAATATATTACTAGTTATATTTTAGAAAAAATATTTCATAATAAATGGTGGGATTATAGTAATGAAAAATTTAATATTAAAGGAAGGATTTGTCTTCGAAATGCTATTTTATTTGGCATAGGGACTCCGTTAGTTCTTTATTTTATTGATCCGTGGGTAAAAGATTTTCTGATTCAATTTAAAAATATTCATTTAATTATCATGGCAGTTATTATCTTTATTATTTTTATTTTAGACCTTCTTTACTCTGGGATTGTAGCATATCATTTAAGAAATCGAATTATTATTGTGGAAGATTTAAAAAATCAAAAATTGGCTAAAATTCCAGGTATGTTTGAAAGTCTTTTAAAAAGACGTATGAAAGGCGTAAAAAAAATTCCTAAGCGATTGATGCATGCATTCCCTCATTTATGGAATAGTAATAAAAAAGCTTTTGAATTAATGCGTAAATTTGAAGAAAAAGAAAAAAAGAAACTTAAGAAAAAGAAAAGAAAGTAAGATTTGAGTATGGCTTTGGCCATATTTTTTTGATTTCTTAGAAATAAAAAAGGAAACTGATATTTTTTCCGGAATAATAAGGTAGGAGGAAAAAATATGAAAGTTATTCGTCAATGTGATTATAGAGATTGCGGTGTTACTTGTTTAGAATATATTATTCAATTTTATCATGGATATGTACCCATTGATAAATTAAGAGAAGATACTTTTACAAATCAAAATGGCTGTACTGCTTATCATCTTGTAGAAACTTTAAAAAAGTATGGTTTTGATTCCTACGGTCAAAATGTTTCTTGGGATGATTTGAGTGGTGTAATTAAGCCTTGTATAATTCATTTAGTATTAAATAATGGCATGCATCATTTTGCGGTTTTATGTAAAACGAATAAAAATGAAGTGCTTTTGATGGATCCAGCGTGTGGTAAAAAGAAAATGCGTAAAGATGATTTTCTTCAGGTTTGGAATGGTGTTGTTTTAATTGCTGTTCCTTATTGTAAAATACCAAAAGTTCCAAAAGAAAAAAGTGTTTTGGTGCATATTACGCAATTCATGAAAAAAGAGAAATGGCTTGTAATATCTATTTTGTTATTTAGCTTGTTTACTTCATTTCTAACCATTATCAATAGTTTTTATTTGAAAATAGGATTAGAGAAAATACATGGACTTTCGAAAAGCGGTTTATGGTTTTTCATTGGTGCTTTTGGGGTGTTATTATTTTTTAAATTTCTTTTTGAATTTATTAAATCCTATTTAAAAACATGTTTGGAAAAAAATATAGATATTGAATATATGTTTTCTTTTTTATCCCGTTTGATGAAGTTACCTTTACAGAAATTTCAAAAATATCATGAAGGCGAGATTTTAACGCGAGTGAATGAGGCGGCAGAAATAAAAGATTTATTTCAGGATATTTGTATTACGTTTCTTTTTGAAGGAATCCTTGGTATAGTGTCTTTTCTTTTACTTTTTAGGATGAACTATCGGTTATCTTTGCTTGTTATTATGGGAATGTTTCTTTATTTTCTGATAGGATTTGTTACTTCTAAGATATTTTATTTCAGTATTTTGAAACAAATGGATGTGGAGAGACGGTGGAATGAATCTTTGGTAGAGAAAGTGCGAATATTTTTAACAATGAAACATTTGAATCAAACAGAATACCAGTTAGATCAATTAGAAGAAGACTTATGTGTTACTTGTAATGAAAAAAGAAAATTTACAAAGAAAGCTCTTTTTTATCAAAACTTTAAAACAAATTATTTAGATTTTTTATTTTTTCTTGTTGCCACATATGGGATGATTCTTATTGGTAATAATAAGTTATCTATTATTGATTTTATTACTTTTCAAAGCCTATATTTTTATTTTATTACGCCAATTAAAGAGATTACAGATATAGGGCCAAAATTTTATTATATGAAAGGAATTTTAAGTAAAATTAGTGAAACCATGAATTGGGAAGAAGAACAAGTAAGTGAAATTGTTCCTGTTGTTCCGATTTCAAGAATAGATGTAAAAAATCTTACTGCTAGTTACAATGGGATTCAAATAATTTTTGAAAAAATTAATTTTGAGATAAAGGCACGAGAACATATTTTTCTTGATGGTCCAAGTGGTTGTGGAAAAAGTACATTTTGCCAAATTTTACACCGTGATTTAGACGATTACGAAGGTAGTATAAAAATATCTTCTAAAAATCTACGAGATTATAGTTTATCAGAGATTCGTTCTTCTATTTTATATTTGAGTCAAAATGAAACTTTAATTACTGGTTCTATTAAAGAAAATATTTTATTTGGGTCTAGTGATTCTCAACGTTTTTTAGAAGTTGTTCGAATTTGTGAAATTGAAAGTATTGTTTCTAAAAAATCTTTACGTTATGAAACTGTAATTCATGAGAGCTCAGTGTCGGGAGGAGAAAAACAAAGAATTATGTTGGCTCGATGTTTAATGAAAGAAAGCAGTGTTTATATTTTTGATGAAGTTTTAAGTGAAGTAGAAAAGAATTTAGAAAAAAAAATTATAAAAAATTTAAGAGATTTTTTAAAAGACAAAATTATGATTTATATTTCACATACAAATCATGAAAAATTATTTGAAAGGAGAATTTCATTTGAGAGAACGAAGTATTTGGAATAATGTTTATGCTGTGTATCATGAAAAAATAAAATGGCGATTTCTCTTTGTGTTTTTAGGTTTCGTTTTTCTTATTGTTTTGATTTTTATTAGTCGAATGGAATTAAAAACAATTGAAACTTTTCAGGGAACTTATATATGTGAGGAAAACTGTTTTATAAAAACGATTTTACCTTTTGAAACTGTAAAAAAATTAAACACCAATCATGAAATACGAATAGAAAACTTTCAAGAGCCTTTAAAGATATTAGAATTTGGAGAAGTGGAATATTTGAATGATTCTCCTATGGCTGTTCAATTTATGACTTTTGAAATTGGAGAAAAAGATTATTTTAATTTTCAAACTATTGAGTTTCAAATTGTAATGAATAAAGAGTCTTTATTTCATACAATACTTCGTTCCATGAAAGGAGGTGAATAATCATGTTAACAGACAAAGAACTTATGGATGTTTCTGGGGGAGCATCAAAATGGTTTTTGGGAGGAATCATTGGTGGAATTATTGTTTTTCTATCAGGTTTTCTAGATGGACTTCAACGTCCATTATCATGCAACAAATAAAGAAAGGAGTTTTAAAATGATATTAAAAACACAAGAATTAAAAATGATTGAAGGAGGAGCCTTTTCAGCAACTATGTTAAATGCAATTATTAAAGGTTTTGAAAATATTTTTAGTTTAGGAAGAACACTTGGGTCTGCTTTATCTAGAATTATAAGTGGCTCTCGTTGTTAGAAAGAAAAGCTTAAGGTAACTTGAGCTTTTTCTAGTGTTCATTTAAATAGATGTCGTAGTATTCATCAAAAGTGATTTTTAAATTATGTATTTTGGTTGCGTGTGATATTCCTATATATCTAATGTGCCATGGTTCTTCTTTGTAGCCTGTAAATTCTGTACTATTTTCTGGATAGCGAATAATGAAGCCATATTTGTATGAATTATTTTGCATCCATTCATAATCTTTTTCTGTTAAATTATACCAATGATTGTAGCTTCTTATATCAATTGCAAGTCCAGTTTGATGTTCAGAATGTCCTTGACGCGCAGAGTAAGTATCTACTTTTTCTTGAGAGTCATTTTCTAAGTATTTTTGATAGAGTGTTTCTTGATAACTATAGGAACGATAAGCACTATAAGGGACTAAGAAAATATTATCTAGTTTTGCTGCGGCAAGAAGTTTTTCGAAATCTTCGACTGCAAGACTACGGATTTGTAAATTTGGAAAAGAAGGAATACTGGTTAAGTCAGGAGGAATATAATTATTTGGTAATGCTCGGTATTTATTTACGAGTACAAGAGGATTTGTTGGGTTTTGAATTGTTTCTATGTCACTATAAAACGGTTTATCTAATTTTAAATTTACTTTTGTAATAATTTTTGAAATTGGAGTGTCTTCTAAACTTTGTAAAGCTTTATAACGTTCGATATTTTCTAATTCAAAATTGGAAATTTTGTAAAAATCATTTAAATCAATATAATCTGTTTTTAAGAGTTTTTCTCTTGTTTTTATACTCATATAATCGTAGATTCGTTCAATTTCCGTTTGGGAATATCCTTTTTCAAGTAATATTTTTTTTCTTGATGGAATGCTTCGTTAAAAACATTTACCATTTTCTTTGTTTTGACAAAAGTAAGATTTAGGATAAGAAATAATTCTATTGTAATTATCAGTAGTACTATTTTTTTTGTCATTCTTCGTCCTTCTTTCTTTTTTATTATGGCATTTTTGAATAAAAAAACACATTTGACATATTTTTTACTAGAGGTGTTTAAAATGAAATGGATAAGCAAAGCATTATTTTGTATAAGTATCTTCTTTTTTCTTTTTGGGACAGTTCGAGCTGAGACTGATTTGGCGATGAATAGTAAGAGTGCAATTTTATTGGATGCAACTACAGGAAGTGTTCTTTGGAGTAAAAATGAATCTGAAAGTCTCGCGCCAGCTTCCATGACCAAAATTATGAGTATGTTACTTATTATGGAAGCTATTGATAATGGAACAATTAGCTGGGATACAGAAGTTACAATTAGTGAACGAGCATCTTCCATGGGTGGAAGTCAAGTATTTTTAGAAACCGGAGAAGTTTATAAAGTTGAGGAATTATTAAAAGGAATAGCTATTGCGAGTGGGAATGATGCTGTGGTGGCTATGGCTGAATATCTTTCGGGAACCGTAGAAGAATTTGTTTCGAAAATGAATACGAGAGCAGAGGAACTTGGGCTTACTGGAACAAAGTTTCAAAATCCTCATGGACTTGATACAGAAGGACATGTTTCTACAGCGAAAGATATGGCTACAATCGCTATGGAGCTTTTGAAGCATCCTAAAATATTAGAGTTTACTAGTATTTATGAAGACTATTTAAAAAAGCCAGATGGAACTTCAACGTGGCTTGTAAATACTAATAAATTAGTTCGATTTTACGAAGGAGTAGATGGCTTAAAAACAGGTTTTACATCAACCGCGGGGTATTGCCTTACTGCAACTGCTAAGAAAGATAATTTAAGATTGATTGCTGTAGTAATGGGTGCTGATACAAGTGAAAATCGTTCAAGTGACATTTCTAGTATGTTAAATTATGGATTTAATTCTTATAAAACAGGTGTTCTTTTGAAGAAGGATACGGTTCTTGGGACAAAGCGAGTTGAAAATGGGAACCAAGAAACTGTTAATATTGTTTTAAATCATGATTATTCTAAATTGTTACGTCAAAATGAACCTTTGCCAAATTATTCTTATAATGTAAAAGTTGATAATTTAGTCGCACCAGTAGAAAAAGGAAAACCTATTGGTTCTGTAGAAGTTGTGGATGAAAATGGGACAGTGATTGATAATTTAGAGGTATCTGTTTCAGAAACGGTGGAAAAAGCTACTTTTATCGAATTATTATTAAAAAATATTAGACATATTAGTGCAGGAAGAATTCTTATAAAGTAGATGTAAAATGAATTAGGAAAGATTGAATTTTCTTTCCTTTTTTTTTATAATTTTTTATAGGTGATGGAAGCATGAAAAAGATAGAAGCTATACCGCTTGCTTCGGCATGGAGTAAAGAAATTATTGAGTATATTGCCCAAATATTAAATACTGAGAATGTTCAAGCACGACTTAAATTAACATATGGTAAGATAAATAATCAACGCGGATCTTGGTGTTCTTTTGAGATACAAGTTTCGGATGGGTTTGAACGAAGAAAGATTACAGGTATCCCATCAGATTTTGATTTTATTTTAGGAAATCAAATACTAGATGATATTGTAGAGAAACTTTTTCCTGCAAGTGAATATGATTTTAGTTATTTTCAGTCTTGTCCTATAAAAGGAATGATGGCTAATAATTATTTTAGTGGGCTACAACTTGCGGGGAAGGAGGCACGTATGCGAATTGATTTTGCATCATGCATTCCAGATGAAATGCATATTAAAGCTTTCAACGAAGCTTTGGATTTGCGAGAAGAAAGAAAGAATTCTCCAAAATTATAGAATAGAAAGGATTTTATATGAAACAAACAGTAAATGTTCCAAAAAAGAAAAAATATAGGATAAAAAAAAGTGTTTTGTTTAAGAGTATTGCATTATTTGTAGCATTTGTTAGTTTTTTTGTTTTTCTTTTTTTTATAAAACTTGATGTGTTACCTTGGAAATATTTATTGCTTGTTTTCTTTTTCTTATTTTGTTTGGATGGAGGATTGTACTACCTTTTATCTCGTAGAAATTATAAAGCACGAATGATTGGTTCTATTCTTGCAATTTTTTTCGTTTTTTTCTTTTTCATGGCAATTTATTTTCAAAGTGCGACCCTTCATTTTCTTGAAAATATTAGTATTTTAAATATTGAAACGGAAACTTATAATGTACTTGTTTTAAAGGGGAGCAATATACAATCCGTAAAAGACTTAAAAAATAGTACAGTATCTTATGTGGATAATCGAAAAGGTGTTTTAAAAGCGCTTAAAGAACTTTCTAAAGAAGTAGATATACAGGAACATTCAAGTTCAGAATCTAGTATTATCATTAATGATTTATTAGCCAAGAAAGTTGACGCTATTTTAATGGAACAAGCGGAAGTAAAACTTTATCAAGAGATGATGAATGATTTTTATGATAATACTCATATTATTGATTCTATTGAGGTGCATGTTGATAATGAAAATTCTATGAAGGAAGTTAAAATTACAAAAGAACCTTTTAGTGTCTTTGTAACTGGTATTGATACTTATGGTAAGCTTTCTAGTGTGTCACGAAGTGATGTAAATATGGTTATTACAGTGAATCCATTAACACATAAAATTTTATTAACTTCGATTCCACGTGATTATTATGTTCAGATTCATGGAACAAGTGGACTGAAAGACAAACTTACACATGCAGGACTTAAGGGAGTAGATACTTCGATTCAAACTATTGA
>CAQRXS010000037.1 GCA_948874605.1 uncultured Bacilli bacterium
CTCTAGAGCTTTTTTTACATATTCTATTAGTAAACTATCAAAGGTATTTTTATCAGTGATTTTTAAAGTTGGAATTAATACTCCGTTTGGTAAGTTTTCACATCGACTTATTTCTGTATTATTTATTATAACATTAAAAGCTATATTCATTATATAATAGCAATCTATTCTACCTTTTTGTGCTTCGGGAATTATTTTATTGTAAAAAATTTCTAGTATATCTGTGTTATTCATATTTTCTGCCTTCCTTTAGAATGTCTTATATTTTTATTATAACAGAAAAAGACTAAGATTTAAATTATCTTAGTCTGATTATTGTGAATTAAATTATTTTGCTTGTTTTTCTTTTATTGCAGCTTGAGCAGCAGCTAAACGAGCTATTGGTACTCTAAATGGTGAGCAAGATACATAAGTTAATCCTACGTTATGGCAGAACTCTACACTTGATGGATCTCCACCGTGTTCACCACAGATACCAAGTTTGATATTAGGTCTTGTGCTTTGACCTTTTTCTACTGCTAATTTAACAAGAGCACCAACACCAGTTTGATCAATTCTTGCAAATGGATCTTGTTCATAAATCTTAGTTTCATAATATGATTTTAAGAATTTACCAGCATCATCTCTTGAGAAACCAAATGTCATTTGTGTTAAATCATTTGTACCAAATGAGAAGAATTCAGCTTCTTTAGCTATTTCGTCAGCTGTTAATGCTGCTCTTGGAATTTCAATCATTGTACCAATATGATATTCCATATCAGAATTTTTTTCTTTTTTAACTTGTTCTGCTGTTTCAACAACTACATCTTTAACAAATTTTAGTTCTTTAACTTCCCCTACTAATGGAATCATAATTTCAGGAATAATTTCAAAGCCTTCTTCTTCTTTAACTTCAATAGCAGCTTCCATTAAAGCTCTAGTTTGCATTCTAGCAATTTCTGGATAAGTTACAGCTAGACGACATCCTCTATGTCCCATCATTGGGTTGAATTCATGTAATTCATCACATTTGATTTTTACTTGTTCAACTGTAACATTCATAGCATCTGCTAATTGTTTCATCTCAGTGTCTGTTTTTGGAATGAATTCATGTAAAGGTGGGTCTAAGTAACGAACTGTCATTGGAAGTCCTTTTAGTTCTTTATACATAGCTTTAAAATCACCTTTTTGATAAGGAATTAATAAATCTAAGTATTTTACACGATCTTCTACAGTTTCAGATAGAATCATTTTTCTTAAATTGAAAATTCTTTCTTCATCAAAGAACATATGCTCAGTACGACAAAGTCCAATACCTTCTGCACCTAATTCGATAGCTTTTTTAGTATCAGTTGGTGTATCTGCATTGGTTCTAACACCTAATTTACGGTATTTGTCAGCCCATGCCATAACACGACCAAATTCACCAGCGATTGTTGCATCTACTGTTGGGATAGCACCATCGTAAATGTTACCAGTTGTTCCGTCAATAGAAATTATGTCACCTTCGTGATAAACTTTACCAGCTAATGTAAATTCTTTTTTAGCTTCGTTCATTTGAATCTCGCCACATCCAGATACACAGCAAGTACCCATACCACGTGCTACAACAGCAGCATGAGATGTCATACCACCACGAACTGTTAAGATACCTTGAGCAGCTTTCATACCACTAATATCTTCTGGAGATGTTTCAAGTCTAACTAAAATAACTTTTTCTCCTGCTCCACCAAGACCTTGTTTTTCAGCTTCTTCTGCAGTGAATACAACTTTACCACAAGCAGCCCCTGGAGATGCTCCTAAAGCTTTTCCGATTGGAGTAGCACTATTTAAGGCTTTAGCATCGAATTGAGGGTGTAATAATGTGTCTAAGTTTCTTGGATCAATCATTAATACTGCTTCTTCTTCTGTACGCATTCCTTCATCTACTAAGTCACAAGCAATTTTTAATGCAGCTTGAGCAGTTCTTTTTCCATTCCTTGTTTGTAACATATATAGTTTACCATGTTCTACTGTGAATTCCATATCTTGCATATCTCTATAATGTTCTTCTAATGTTTTACAAACTTTGTTAAATTCTTCGAATGCTTCTGGGAATTTTTGTTCCATTTCAGAAATATGCATTGGTGTACGAACACCAGCAACTACGTCTTCTCCTTGAGCGTTTGTTAGGAATTCCCCGAATAAACCTTTTGCTCCAGTAGCTGGGTCACGAGTAAATGCAACACCAGTACCACAGTCATCGCCCATATTACCAAATGCCATAGATTGAACATTAACTGCAGTTCCCCATGAATAAGGAATGTCGTTATCTCTTCTATAAACATTAGCACGAGGATTATCCCAAGAACGGAATACAGCTTTTATTGCTCCCATTAATTGTTCTTTTGGGTCAACTGGGAATTCTTCACCAATCTTTTCTTTGTATTCAGCTTTGAATTGGTTAGCTAATTCTTTTAGGTCTTCTGCACTAAGATCAACATCTTGTGTTACTCCCTTTTCTTCTTTCATTTTGTCAATTAACTCTTCGAAGTATTTTTTACCTACTTCCATTACTACGTCAGAATACATTTGTATGAATCTTCTATAGCAATCCCAAGCCCATCTAGCATTTCCTGATTTTTCAGCTAGAACATTTACTACTTCTTCATTTAGACCTAAATTAAGAATAGTATCCATCATACCTGGCATTGAAGCTCTTGCTCCTGATCTAACAGAAACTAGTAATGGATTTTCTTTATCTCCAAACTTTTTACCAGTTATTTCTTCCATTTTACCAATGTACTCGTTAATTTGAGATTGAATTTCTTCATTAATTTCTCTTCCATCTTCATAATATTGAGTACATGCTTCAGTAGTGATAGTGAAACCTTGAGGTACTGGTAGACCAATGTTAGTCATTTCGGCTAAGTTAGCACCTTTACCACCAAGAAGGTTTCTCATATCAGCGTTACCTTCTGTAAATAAATAAACATATTTGTGCACAATGATTTCCTCCCTTGCATATTATGTCACATTCAATATTATATCAGCTAGAAATAAAAAACAGGAGATTATTCTCCTATTTTTACAATTTTTTTACGATAATGTTTTTTTCGTTTTAGTTTACTTTACGTTTAGTTTATATATTTTATTTTTAACTTCTTCCTTGCATTAAATTACTTGATGAATAGTTTTTTAATCCTTTGTTGAATGTAATAAAGGCTAATATTACAATAGATATTGTAAATAGTATTAGTATAATTAAGTTGATTAGTTTAAAATCCATAATTAAATGAACAGGAATCCATGAAGCTAAAGCACTAGGAATAAGGGTGAAAAATATAATTTTTATTCCTCGATTAAATATTACATCTGGATATAGACTTCCGTTTAAGAAAGCATCTCTTAAGGCGTCTGTTATGAAACTTGATCTGTAATAGTAAAATGATAATGAATTGTATATACTTACAAAACTTATATATATTAAAGCTCCAAATATAATTAAAATAGTATATAGTAGTATATTTTTGATACTGAAGTTAAATATTATTAATGCTATGTAACCATATATTAAATCTCCAAATGCACTGGGTTCTAAACTTGATGTTGCTAGGTAACATAATGGATTTTTTGGTACTGTTAGGTATGCATCTAATTTACCAGTTTCTATATATTCAGGCATTTTTATAATACCATTAAACAAAATATGAGCTAAACCGAATCCGCCACTTGATATGGCCCAGAATAACATTACATCATTAAGTGAATATCCGCCAAGACTTTCTTTAAATGCAAATATTGTAAGCCATTGAATTATAAATGATGCATTATTAACTATCATCATAATTACAGAAGTAGCAAATGCAACATTATTTTCCATAGCTTTAATTAAATTGTATTTTATTGAAATAAACATTATTTTTATATTGTTTTTAACCTCCGTTAACATTTAATTTTTTCACCCCTCTTTCATATATAATAAATATTAATATTGATACTATTAGTATAATAATTATTTGTGATAGTAAGATTTCTTTTAATATATGATAACTGAAATTTATTACTAGTTTAGCTGGTCCATAACTTACACCATATATTGGAGAAAATCTTATTATTTTTTGAACGATATTTGGAAACATTTCTAAAGGAAAAAAGACACCAAACATTAAAATTATTTTATTGTATACCATTTGAAATGGTTTTGAATCTTCTACCCAAAATGAAGTTAAACTAATTAATATTTTTATTAAACCAGTTATTAAAACTGCTAGTAAGTATACTGGTATAGCACATATTAAAGATTCTATATTGAAACATTCAATAGGGCCAGCATATATTAATCCTAAAGAAATGGCTATTAATAAAAACATAATAAATCTTATAAAAGTATCAGCTATGTATTTAAATACTGTATAAATTACATAATGATATGGCTTATTTACTTGATATGCAATATTGCCGCTTTTAATGCAATCCCTAATTTCATCAGTTGCTACTTTGCTACCACTACCAAAAGTTATTATCTCAGCAAGTAGTAAGTACCAGATCATTTGATTAAATGTATAGCCATTTATTATATCGTTTCCATCTTTGTATAAAAAAGACCATAAGCTTACTAAAATTGACATTGTGATTATAAAACCTATAAATCTAAATATTAGACTTGATGTATATTGTAGTGAATCATTAAAAGTTGTTTTCATTACTTCTAAATATTTTTTCATTTTTGACTTCCTTTATATATAGAACTAATAATAGTTTCTAATGGTGTGTTTGAAATATTTATGTCTATTATTTTATCTGGGTCTAACATTTTTATTGCGTCACTAATGGTTTTTTTAGTTAAATCTACTTCTAATTTTAGATTATAGTCTTTATCTTTTAGAATAGTTATACCTTCTTCTGCGTCTAAATTTAGTTTTGTATTCATTTTGGCTTCAATAACTTTTTTGTTTAAATAATGATATTTTAAATTTTCCATAGAATCATCTAAAACGATATGACCTTCATTAACAATAATTACTCTTTTACATAGTTTTTCGATGTCTCCAACATCATGACTTGTTAGAAAAATAGTTGTTTTCTTTTCTTTATTTAATCTTTTTATAAAAACTCTTATTTTTTCTTTAACTACTGGATCTAGACCGATAGTTGGCTCATCTAAAAATAAGATTTCTGGTTCGTGGATTAAAGATGCTACTATTTCACAAATCATTCTTTGTCCTAGAGATAAACTTCTAACTGGAGTATTTATGAAACTTTCTAGTTCAAAAATACTAGAGTATTCTTTAATTCTTTTTTCAACTATGCTATTTGGTATATCATATATTGCTCCAAAGAATTTAAAGTTGTCATATGGAGTTAGATGAATCCAAAGTTGTTCTTTTTGCCCGAATACAGTTCCTATTTTATAGGATAATTTTTTTCTTTCTTTTACTGGGTTTATTCCCATGATTGAAATCTTTCCGTTTGTTGGGAAAAGAATGCCAGTTAACATTTTTATGGTTGTTGATTTTCCTGCTCCATTTGGACCAATAAATGCTAATATTTCCCCTTTTTCGATACTGAAATTTATATCGTCTACAGCTTTTTTCTCATTATAATTGGGCTTAAACATAGCTTTTATACTACCTTTAAGACCTTTTTCTTTTTGTTTTGATTTAAATGTTTTTGATAAGTTTTTTACTTCTATTGCTAACAAATTACTTCCTCACTTTCTTTAAGTTCTTACTTTGACTATACAAATTATAATATTCTTTTAATGATTTTGAAACATTTATGTTGTATCTTTGACATAATAAATTATTTTCGTCAATGTATTCTGATATTAATTTTCCACCAAGAGCTTGCATTGTTTTGCTTGAACCGAGATTCTTTTTTTCACAATCTAGTATTACTTCTTCTAATCCGTATTGGTGACATATTTCTAGTGCCAAATACAAATTAATTTTGTTATAGCCTTTTCTTCTTTCTGTAGGTCTTATGCTGTATCCAATATGTCCTCCGCTTCTTCTTAATTGGTCATTTAATTCTAGTCTAATATTAATCATTCCAATTATTTTGCTATCACTTTCTCTTATTAAAAAGTAAATTAAAGCTCTGACTCGACCTGGCCCTGGATTTGATATGTCATTTTTTAGTTTTATTATCCATTCTTGATAGTTGTTTAGATATCTGTCTAATCCGCCACTTCCATGGATATTTGAATTATATCTATAGTGTTCTTCTATATATTCAATACCAGATTGTTTGTGTTTTAAAGTAGGTTTTACTAATCTTAAATATTCCATAGGTATCTCTCCTTTCTTTTAGATTTTTAATTCCATTTTTATGCTTTTTTCTTCAAAACCTAAATGTTTGTAGAAATTAAATGCATTTTCGTTAAATGACCATACACTTAATATTAATCCATCACATTTTTCTTTATTGGCAAAAGATTTAGCAGTAGAAATTAAATTTTTTCCTATATTTTTCTTTTGACTCTTTTTTAATACTGCCAGTGTTTCGATTGCAAATAATTTTCTTGGCAATGTGAGATTAGACTCTGTTTCGATAACTTTTCCTATTAAAAAACCATCTATTTCTTTATTATTTTCGGACACAAAGATTTTTATTTCTTTATTTTTTAACATCTCTTTAAAAGATGTACTATTTATTGGATCTGTAAATTTAAATATTTCTGGTTCATTTTCAGCATGTAGATTTTGAACTTCTTTAAAAATTATTAGTATTTTTTTAAAATCTTTTAATTTTCCTAGTCTTATCATTTTTTGTTCTCCTTTCTATTCTATTTCTTGTCTTAAAATAAAATTATTTATATCAAAATTACCATCTTTAATAACATATTCGTATAGTTTCTTTAAGTTTTCTTCATTTTCATTATTAAAGCAATTAATAACTAATTTATTAAATTTATTTCGAGGAAATTTATTTAATTTATATTTTTCTCGGTATTTTTTATCTTTAAAAAATCGTTCTATTTTTTGCTCTGGCAAGAGATTGTAGTTATTGTTGTACATATATGCTTCAATTATATGTTTTAAACATATGTAGTATTGCATATGGTTGAAATATTTTGCTGCTTTATAGTCATCATATGCACACCATGCAGCGTAGTATTTCATAATATCTTTTTTGTTTTTGATTTTTTCATATTTTATTGCTTCTTTTTTTAGTGCAGGTATAATGTCATTTTTATCATATAAAATTTTACAGTTTTTTAGCATATTGGCTAAAGGGCCACCATGCCCTCTTTTATCTAATCTCATATATTCTATTAATTTTTTTTGAGGATTTATAAAATATTCGATTAGATAATTGTCTATTAAAACATTCCCTCGTTCACGATATTTTTCTTGGTCATTAATGATAATATATACATCTATATCACTATATTTGTCGTTATTTCCAACAGCATAACTACCAACTAATAATATCGCTTCGACATTTTCATTTTTTTTGTAATTTTTAACGAATTTATCTAAAGCTAACTTCCACATTTTTTCACTCCTTTCTATTTTTATTTTTTTAATGAGAGTTTTAAATTTTTTTCATAATATTTTCTTAAATATTCAAGATATGATTCATAATAATTTTTTAAATATTTATATAGATTCTTTTTGTAATATTCAAGTTCTTCTCTTGTATAAGTTTTCATTTTAATTCTCCTTTCTTTTTAAACAAAAAGAGCCACATATAATAATGTGACTCCGATTTCTCGTGTAGGTTTATCACCCTATGTAGCTCGATAAAAATTAATCTTATACATACTCACCAAGAGTACGAAAACATAAGAAGGCGATACTTTTAATAGTCAAAGTGTAGATTTGCCCTGTTGTTTTCTGTACTATAAATTTTATTTTTAATACTTTTTGTGTGACATTATACCCGAATGACATCATAAATATCACCTCCTTTTCTAGTTCGTGTTTTTTTGAATACAAAAAGCCACGAACAAAATATTCGTGACTCCGTTTAATACGTGTAGGTATTGTACCCAGCACAGCTCGAAAGTTCTTATGTGCTCTCACTTGTTTATGAAAATAACACTTTTTTTTATATATGTCAAATTTTTTGATGAATTATTGTCTTGGAAAAGATTTTAAGTAAACTCTTCTTAATCTTTCGTTTGTTATATGTGTATATATTTGTGTTGTAGATAATGATGAGTGCCCTAGTAATTCTTGCACACTTTTTAAGTCTGCTCCGTTATTTAACATATCTGTTGCAAAAGTGTGCCTTAGAACATGTGGCGATATCTTGTGTTTTAATGCAGCTTCTTCAACAACTTTGTTTACTATATTCTCTACGCTTCTACTAGATAGAGAACCGCCATTTTTATTTAAAAAAAGAATATTAGGAGATTTTTTTGTTGCTAAGATTGGTCTTGATTCTTCTAGATATAGCTTTAAGTATTTCAGCGCATATTCACCAAAGAAAACTATTCGATCTTTATTTCCTTTTCCTGTAATTTTTATTTCTTTGTCATTTATATCTATATCGTTTAAATTTATACTAGTTAATTCCGAAACACGTAGACCTGTTGCATATAGTAATTCAATTATTAAACGATTTCTTATTTCTAAAGGAGTTTCGACTGAAAGTGATTCGAAAATTGTTTGTATTTCGTTAGGTTGGAGAAAATTTGGAAGCTTTTTTTCTTTCTTAGGATTTTTTATTAATTTGAAGTTATTTATTTTTATTTTATTTTGTGTTATTAAATAGGAATAAAAATGTCTTAAAGTACTTAAAGTTCTTGATATGGAATTTTTTGATAATTTTAGTTCGTCTAAATATTTTAAATATTCTCGAATTTGATCTTTATTAATAGTTATATAATTGATTTTTTTGAGGATTATATAGCTATAATAATTATCTAAATCTCTTTGGCAACTTATTATGGTGTTTGTTGAATATCTTTTTTCGTTTTCTAAATATTTTATAAATTCTTTTATATCTTTTGATAAATAATTCATTTAATCACCTACTATATTTTGATTATAACATTTTTTAATAATAAAAGAAGCTTTATTTCTTTAAGCTTCTTTTGTGTCTGTTATTAAATAATTGAATAACGTTTTGAAGATTTTTTAGTTCATCTTCTCCAAGACTACATAAAAAATCGAATGTTACTTCTTTGCCTCCAATTGATATTTTACTCTCTAGAATAGTATCAATCATAATAAATCTTTCTTCTTCGCGGTCGTCTTTTATAGGTTCTTGATATTTTATAGTGTCAGAAACTATGCCACGTTTAGCTAAATCTTCAGGGGTAAGTTCTTCATCACTGTACATTTCTTTTATTTCATCATCTGATAAAATTTGTAAATCTTTTTCTTCATCGTTTTGAATAATTGAAACACATAGTTGACTTGTTTTTTGACTTTCAACAAAATCAATAGATAATTGGGATGCAATTCCAGCTGGCTCTGATTTAATGACTTTTTTTCGTGAACTTTTAATTCCTAATTTTTTTCTTAAATTTACAAGTTCATTGTAAGTCATAGTATATATATCGCTATCTTCAAGAGACAATGATACTTCAGGATGAAGATTAAGATATTCGATTATTTCTTGAGGGTATTTTTTCATTGCTGCTTTTATATTTTTACACATACTAGCTATTTGATATATAGATTTTGTTGAAAAAAGTAAGTTAACGTCATATGTTGTGTTTAAACTTAAAAATTCTTTAAATTCTTCTATCTCTTTTTTTGTATACATAACATTCACCTAGTCTAAATATAAATTAAAGTTTAATTTTATGCAACTTTATCTTCACTTTTTGAATAATCTCTTTTTATTAAAATGGGATTTTCATTATTATTAAGACACTTTTCTATTATTTTTCGAGACAACTTGATTATAATACTTCTTTTTATAGCATAGCTTAAATCGTTTAAAACACTTAGAGCAGCATATGTTACTTTCTCTCCTTGAATTTTAAAATAATCGATATTTCTTATTATATATTTTATTTCTTCTAATTTTTTATCTTCAATATTTAGATTACATATATTATATATTTCACTTAGATTTTGTTTGTTATCTATATTCGTTATTATGTATCCGATTATTGCGTTTATTGATAATATATTGGTGTCTTCTTTAAAAATTGGACCATCTTTTAATTCACGATATTTGCCTTTTTCATGATATATAATTGCAAAGCCTTGATATTGTTCTTCTTTATCTACTATATTTGCTCTTAATATTGCGTTAATAAGATCTAATCTTGTTATTTTTTTAGTAAAAGAATCTATGCCTTCAAGAGTAAGAAGGTTTTCACCACTATATATATCTAATAAATGCCATTCTAGTGGAAGATAATCGTTATTATTTCTTTTTATGGCTAATAAATATGCTCTATTAGATAATTCTTTCATAAAAAAACCTCCTTAAGAGGAGAATTATATCATAATTTGAAAACTATAGTCAATTATTTAAAGAAGCTACCTATATAGTCAAAAAATTTTGTTACTTTATTATTTATAAAATCGTTAACCCCTTCACCGATATTATATCCGAGATTTGTAATAGGAGTTGATGTGTCAATGTAGGTTTCCTCAGTGTAATCTTTTATATCCACGAATTTTCCATCTCGAACATCACTTTCAAATTCTTTTATTTTTTCTTCTGTTAAAATTGTTTTGTTATTTATTTCATTTTTGTAATTTCCACTTTCTACTTGAAAATAGTTTATTAAAAAAATGATAAATAAAAGTAATACGATTCTTCTAAAAATAATCCAGGCTTTTTTGCTATTTTTCATTATTCACCTTCTAAGTATTTTAAAATTACTTTAGATAAGATTTTAAGAGAATTATTTAACTCTTCTATTTCATTATATTGTCCTCCTAGCTCAA
>CAQRXS010000038.1 GCA_948874605.1 uncultured Bacilli bacterium
ACTTCTAGGAATCTACCATCTCTAGGACTTCTAGAATCAGCAGCAACAATACGATAGAATGGTTTTGCTTTTGAACCCATTCTTTTTAGTCTTAACTTAACTGCCATAAACTACCTCCTTCTGTTTCACTTTTGTTATTTTATCAAATCCTCCAATCTCTGTCAATCAAATTTGGTTGACATCATAAAAAAAGATCAATTTTTATTGATACTTTTTACAACACTTTGACTTTATTCATTTGTTATATTTTCTTGTTCTAAATAATTCTCTTGAATTTCTTCAATTCCCTCAAACTCTACTTCATCCATAATTTCTTCATAGTCATCATCCATATCTTCAATAGGAACTTTTATTTTGGTATCTCCTACAATTTCAACACCAATTTCTTTTTCTATATCTAACAAAATATTTCCATTTTGAATTTCTACATTTGTTACTGTTGGTTGTTTTAGTCCACGAACGATGATTTCTGAATTATTTGTTAATGTAGCTTGATCTTTTAATGGAACATTTAATAATTCATTATAAGAGAAACGCTTTGTATTAACTTTAGTCTTTGTATCTCCTTCATAGGAATACCAAACATTTACGTCAAATGCACCATTTACACCTACTTTTCCCCCTTGATTCATTCCTGAAAAATTATGATTTATTACCCAACATCCTAAAACAGTATTTACTGCTTCGTCTGGAGTAAAAGAAAAATGCATATTATTGGTTTTTTTTGCTTTGCCAATTACTGCTTTTGTAACTATCTCTTTATAATTTGCCATATCATTCACCTCTACTCTAATGTATGCAAAAACTTTATTTTGTTGCTAAATCATGGTAAAATTGTTTTAGAAAGAAGGTATTTTATGGACTGTTTATTTTGTAAAATTGCAAAGCACGAAATAGAAAGTAAGAAAATATATGAAGATGATGATTTTTTTGTTTTTTTAGATATGGATCAATCGACACCTGGACATACCCTTATTATTCCAAAGAAACATTATAGTGATTACACTCGTCTTGATAGTCAGACACTTTTCAAAATGTTTCAGCTCGCAAGTAAATTTGATATTTTCTTAAAGGAAAAGTTAAATAAAACAGCAATGACACTTTTATTCAATCATGGAGAGGCACATGTACAACATGTTCATTTACATTTACTACCAGATTTTGAATTAGAAAAACAATCAATGACTATTGATGAAGTCTATAATCAATTAAAATAACGAGAAGTATCAGTTCTCGTCTTTTTTTGGTTTTATATAACATATATTCATTTCTTTCATTGAAACACGTTTAAAAATCTCTTTTAGTTTCTTCATGGTGATGTTTTCTAATATTTCTTTTTCTCGCTCAATAATGTATCCATAATGCACTAGCATATATATTAACATATCACAAACTTCTTCGGGATCTTCGTATCCTAATACAAGATTTGCAATTTCAGATTTTATTTTTCTTTTTATGTCTACTTCATTTAGCTCAAGTTTTTCCAATTTTTCTTTTAAAAGAGGCGCTACTTCTTCGGGATATTTTGTTTGAGATGCAACTTGAATGATAAAATAGTCTCGTACTGTATATGCGTGACAGCCTAATGTAACACACAAATTTTGTTCTTGAAGTTCTTCTTTAAATTTTGAGGTTCCACCAAAATTTGCATTTAATACTAGATTTAAGTTGGATAGTACTACGGCTTCATCATCCTCCCATTTACTACGAGGAATTTTTACAGATAAGTTAACTCTTGGCATCTCTACATTGGCGTAAAGGGTCTTTTCTTTTTCTACTACTTTCCTAGGTTCTTTATAAGTTTCAAGTTCGGGACATGCGTACTCTTTATATTCTTTGCTTGCTTGATTTTCTTTAATAATATGAACTACTTCATAAGGATCCACATTTCCAGTAACAACAACAAAACTATTTTTAGGATGATAAAAAGTATCATAAATCGTGTTAATGTGCTCCAATGTTATTGATTCAATATCTTCAATGGTTCCAAGTCCCACTACACGGTTAGGATATTTAGAAAATAAACAATTATTAATACCATATAAACGAATTCTTGCAATATTGTCAGCTTGCATTTTAGCTTCTTCTTTGATTGGATTTCGTTCTGATTCAAAGTTTTCTTCTAAGAATTTTTTTTCATACATATTATCTAAAAGAAGCTCTAGGTTATCTTTTAGATTTACAGAACTGACAAATTCGTAGACTGTTTTGTCTCCAAAAGTTGAAGCGTTACTGTATGCACCTAATTTATTAAATAATCCTAAAATGGATGAGTTATCATCATTTTTACACATCATATGTTCAAGATAATGATGTGTCCCAACAGGTACTTTTATTTTTTCTTCTAATACTTGAAAGGAAATATTCTCAAATCCGCATTTCACTACATAAGCCCCTTTAAAAGTATTCACTTTTTTATTTACCCATACATATATTTTAAGACCGTTTTCACAAGTATCTGTGTAAATTATTTCTTCTAGACCTACTAATTTAATTTTCTCCATCGTTATTACGCTCCTTTAAAATATATAAGAAAGATTCATGAAATTTTCGAGCAAATTCTTGGATATCTTCAATTGTTATTTTAGGAATTTCTGTTCGAAATTCTTCAAAGGTTGCTTGACCAACTATTTCATGGAAATAATAGTTATCTATCAATCCATACATATTGTCTTCACGTAATTTTAAGTCTGCTAAAATTTTTTCTTTTTGGATTTCAAAAAATGTAGGATTAATATGTCCTTCCACCATTTCTTTCATACATTGTCTCATTTTTTCTAAAGCAAGTGGGATATTTTTATAAGATAAACGAGCAAATAAAATGCTATAACCATCTGCTAAGCTACCAGTCGTTCCACAGTTATAACACAACGAGTTCTCCATGCGAAGAGATTTATAAAGTTTATCTTCCATGCTGGCATTTCCTAAAATTCTTGTGAATAATGGACTCACAAAATTTCTTTCTTTTTCTGTAATATTTTCCCATTGATAATAAAGTAGAAGTTGCGTTTGCTGATATACGCTTTCTACTTCTAATTCATGATATTTTTGTATTTTATTTTCAACGATAAAAGGAATCTCTCCAATAGCAATAGAAGGTTTATAAAAATGTTTCTGAATTATTTTTGCTAACCTTTCCATATCTAAATCACCAATAATTAGAATATCGCAATGAGAATCTAATAATTTTTGATACTCAGGATAAAGATTTTCAGGAGTAATTTCTTCTAAATCATTTAAGTTACCATTTAATTGTACCCCTGTGATGGAATCACCAAATAATGCTTTTTTACTTTCTACCAAGGCATAAGAAAAAGGTTTTTCTTTATAATGCATTATGTTAGTTTTCATTCTTTCTTTGATAATATTAAAGCTTCGTTCATTAAATTTTTCTTCTTTTACATGTGGATGAGTTAAGCATTCAAATAAAAATGATATGGTGTCTTCTAAATAATTTTTTTCGGAAACAAATTTTGGATTTAAAAAATCGATACCAAAAGATGATAAAAGATTATAACCACTCCTACTAATGCTTCCTCCAAAAGATACGTTATATAATTCTTCGCTTTTAATTAACATTTCTCTTTTTGTAGGATAAGCTTCTGAAGTGTATGTTAGCAAACTTACTAAAGCATTTCTTTTGGTAACATTTACTTTTCTCGCATCTTCTCTAAAAGTAACTTCCATATAGCAATTTTTAAATTTATCTGTTTTTATGGTAAAAATTTTATAACCATCATAATCGTATGTTTTGTAGTTCATAATATACACCACCTACTCCTTTTATTATACACTAAACTCACTCATTTTAAACATACTTGCACATCGAATAAAATATTCGTCCGTCATTCCAGCAATAAAATCAAGTACGCGACGCGCGGGAGTCGTTGATTCAAGGTATTTTTCTTTTTTATGATTCAAGAATTTGGTATAGATTAAGGAATTTTTATTTTCGCTTTTAATATCATTTAGAAACCCTTCAAAAACTTGATAAAACATGTGCGTTATTTCTTCTTGCTCTTCTTTATTTAAAGATACGTTATAAATGTGCTCGTAATTGAATTTTTTTAAGTGTTTTACTGCATTATAGACTTTTTCACTCATTTTTATATAAGGCTTTTCAAAACTATTTTTTATTATATCTGTAACTATAGTATTTACTATTTCGCGATTTTTTGTTCCTAGAACGTCACTAATTTCTTTTGGAATTTCTTCTTTTCTAAAGCGAGATAGCATAACTGCATCTTCGATATCTTTACCAAGGTATGCGATAATGTCACTCACACGTACAACACAGCCTTCTAAAGTCATTGGAACGAGTGTTTTCACAAAGTCTTTTTCTTTGTAGCTAGCATGGTACTCTTTTAGAAATTCTTCTTTTGTTTTCTTTTTCGGATGATATTCCCCTAATAGGAACTCACCATTATGACACATAATAGCGTCCAAGACTTGAATGGTTAAATTCTCTCCCATACCTTTTGATTCAATTTCCATTAATAGTCTTACACTCTCAATATTATGATTAAAATAGCCTTCGTTATTTTCTAAGCTAATTTTATTTAATACGGATTCGCCAAAATGGCCAAATGGAACATGGCCTAAATCATGCCCAAGACTTGCTGCTTCTATTAAATCTTCGTTAAGTCCTAATGCTCTTCCAATGGTTCTTGCGATTTTACTAACATATTGAACATGAAGCATCCGTTTAGTAATATGATCATTTTCTTTTCCTTTAAATACTTGAGTTTTATCGCTATATCTAGAATACGCATAAGTATACAAAATACGGTCAATATCATGAAAAAAAGGGCTTCTTATATCCTCTTTTTCTTGCTGAAAGCGTCTAGCGTATTCATCAAGACATGCATATTCGCTTAAACCAATGTTATGTCTAGACATATTTTCCTCTAAAGTTTTCATGGCATCACCTATCAATATGATATCATTATTCATTTTTTTGCACAAGAAAAGATGCTACAGTTTTCCAGGCACATTCAAAACTTATAATGTAAATTCTTTGGATATAGCGAAATCTAAGTCATATATTTTATTTTCCTTTGCTAGTTTTATTAATAAATTTGCTTCAAAAGTTACTATACTTCTTCCAGAGTTCCAACTATTATCCGATAAAAACCAATTATCACGATCAGAGAACCCGTCTTTAGAAGGAATCATTGTAACACCAATATTTGGAAATTTCTTTTTGATAATAGCCATACATCTTTTTAAATGAAATTCACTGGTTATTATCGCGATGGAACTTATATCTTTGATTTGTTGGAAAGCATTGTCAATATTTTCAAAAGTATTATTTGATTTATCATCGATTAAAATATCATCCAAGTTTACGCCCATTTTGCTTGCAAGTTCTCGCATTTTTATAGCTTCTGGAATCGTATCATTATTTTGATTACTTACACCGCCATTTCCTCCACAAAATATTAATTTCGAAACGCGCCCATTTTTGTATGCGTCAACTGCTGTGGCGACTCTTTCTTGAATCAACATACTGTTACCAAATACGATTCCATATTTCGCATTTTTTCCATCATCGTAAATATCTCCATAAACTATTTTTTGAATATCTTTATCGGTTAAATTTTCAAATTTCATTTCAGTAAGTTTCATATTTAACACTTCTTTCCTTTACACTTTTAATTAAATATTTACATTCTTCTGTTACTAAATTTGACGCTAATGCTTCTTCATAGGAAAAGAAACGATAGTCTAAACATTTTTCTGGCTCCATTATTTTTATCTCGCCACCAATATATTTTGCAAAATAAATTATGAATAACCAATTTATATTGTTTTGTTGACATTGAAAAATTCCAATCGATTGACTCATTTCTAGATTAATATTATCTCCGGCTTCTTCTTTTAATTCTCTTAGAATAGCATGTTTGTAAGTAGCATCCTTTTCTTCCACTTTTCCGCCAATATCTTCGTATAAGCCATTTTTGCCACTAGATTTTGGTCCTCGTTGTTGTAATAATATTTGTCCTTTGGCATTTTCAATATGTATAATGACACCTATTTTTTTATTCGAATAGTTAAATTTGTTTATGTCTTCTATTGATGCTTCATGACTTAGGGGATAAAATTTCATAGTTCTTCACCTATATAAAAGTATAGCATATTATTTTAAGATTTTCTCATGTTTTTAGCCAGTTTGCGTAGCTACTTATGGCATGACCTATCTTTAAGATTTCCATCTACATTATACATTTCTTGCAGCATTGGATATTCGTTAATAATTTGCGACTTTAATTTTATTAGTCTTTCAAATATGATATCGTATGATACCGCATCACTAGCCCCAAATGCCTTTTTGTTTTGCTCAAATTTTTCTTTTTCCTTCGCCATGTGTTCTATATAATATTTTTTAGCTGGTTCGATTACTTCAGGACACACATCAATTATAATCTTCATAAACAAATCAAGGCCTTTTTTCCTAGCATCTTGTTCTATATTTATATCTAAATAATTGTTAGTATAATATTCTGGATAATTGCTCAATATAAGTTCTTCTTTAATAAAATCTAATGTATCTTTATCATAATTGCTCTCATTCTCCATTTTTTGATATTGGAGCATATGCGTACATTCATGACAAATTGTATTTAAAAAGTCAAACATTAATTTACGACGTGTTTCAATATTTGTGGATGTTAATAATTCTTTTATAGTACAAAAATCATATTTTATATTTTTGGCTTCATTATCATATGAGCCAGTGTCCCTATTGCTCATATAGAAATAAACAGGATAATCAGGAATGCCTGTAATATATCTAGTAAATGCTGTAGCTATGGATATTAATCGATATACATTTAATTTCTTATTATGTACTAGATAATCTCTTAAATAGTTTTTGGACTTTTCCAGATTTATATCTTCTAGCATGTTTAAATGATATTTACTCACAAGAGAATCGAAGTTGCTTTTCAAGCTGTCTGGAATAATATTATGATCTTTTTGATAGTATTTATATAAATTTAATAGAAATGTCACATTATGTTTATATAATTTGTTATTTATGATATATTCTATATAATCTTTATCTAATAAATCAATACTGGAATTTAGGCTGTATTGAAATAGTAAATTAATTTCGGCCTTCATGAAACAGTGGTTAAAATAATGGCTATTTGGATGCTTTATATAATATTTGGTAAATAATAATGCTGTAGTTTCATCAGATAAATCTTTTGATGAAAACTCTTTAAATAATTCTAACTTGCTATATTGATTTATCTCTAAACTATCGATTAATGAAATAATGTTATCAATATTATTATCACAAACAGCTAGTAATATTTCTATATCTAATGTATCTATCACTACATATAACAATTTTAAATCTTTTATTTTTCCGGATAATATGGCTTTTAATAATTTATTATCTTTGATATTTGTATTTATACTAAAATCTCTAACTTTTAAATATTTATCAATATACTGATATATAAAATCTCTAACCGTGGGGGTTATTTCAATTTTTCCATCAATAAGTTTATTTATAAAATCGTTATTTTCAAGATACCATAATATAATTTTAATATTATCTATATTTAACTCAAAGTATCCTTTATATAATAACTGTATAAAAGCCACGATAAAAAATCTATCAATATCTAAATCAAAAATACGTTTCACATCACTTTTATCTATATCATTTAATTTACTTATGTATTCATCTTTAAATAAGTTTCTTAACTGATAGCATTCACTACCTAATTCCACTAAAGCACTTAATACTTCTTCATTCGTTTCTTTATCCTTAAGATATAAATCATTACATCTTCGTCCTATTAAATCGATATAATAAGATATCATAGTCGAGCGAAAATAAGGGTCTAATTCTTCTTCTTCATAAATGAGTAAAAATTTAACTATGCTAAATATTTTGTTTAACATAAATGCCCTTTGATATTTTATTAAATAGTGGTTATCATAAAATTGTTTAAAAAGTTCTAAATTTGTTATTAATGTTGTTTTCGAATAATTATTATTTATTAAGTCGTATAATTTATTAATTAAAGTAATTTCCATACGCTACTCCTTATGCTAATTATAACAACTTTTTTTAAATTTGTCCCCAATATTCAGATTTTTCTAATCAATTTAGAGTGAACATTTTTATAACAATTACATTTTTAATTTTTTCTCGTATATAAACCCTTTTTCATTTTTTATATTTCCGCATTTATCAGGTTCTCCATTAGGAATAACTTTCTCATAAACTTTTATACATTCTAAAACTTCATAAAATTTATAGTTACATGATTCATCACTTAATATTTGAATATTTTTCATACCATCCTTGTATGCCATATTAAATATTTTATTTAAAAGTTTTTTACCCAATTGTTTACCTCTGTACTGTTTATCTACAATTAAAATTTTTACTTCACCATCAAAATAATTTTCTAATTCTTTAGGTAAATAATCATAATCGTCATCATATTTATAAATTGCATTTTTATCTTTTACAAGAAAACTATGAATCAATACCCATTTTAGTAATCCATACATTTTCTTTCTAATAGTATGTTTTTTTGAATTCCATTTCGTATATCCGCATACACCAACTATGGTATCATTTATTTTTTCAGTAATTACTTCTTCTGCTTCGCTTAATATTTCAAACCAATATATCCATGCACATGTCTTTCCCTTTGCTTTCGAAGCAGTCTTGCCTAAATACCATTCTTTATATAAAATATCTACAATTTTTGAAAGTTAGTCCCACCACAAGTACATACTCAAGTGAGACTAAAATAAACCGAACTCCTAAGCGTTCAGATGTATACTTTATAATGTCCTTCAGGAGGACGTACAACAACTCCTAAAACAAAATAAATAGTCAGTAATAATTCATTAATTGGCTATAATTAGATATTAGATAAAATTAATTTTCAATTTTTTAAGATAATTTTTTGAAATATCCAACAATATCATTGATATTTATAGATTCAATAAAATTATTTTTAGTATTTTCTATTTCTATTTTTTCACCATCAAATTTATCACCAATTACTATAATATATGGAGTCCCTAAAGTATAAACATCTCTAATTTTATTTCCAATAGAGTATTCAGTTCTGTCATCAAGAATTACGTTAATTCCATTTTTTTGCAAATTTTCATATAATTCTAATGCTATCTTTTCTTTATCGGCTTTATAAATTATTTCGACTTTATATGGTGCTATATTAAAAGGCAATGAAATACCTTTTATTTTATCATTTTCAACCAAAACATTATTTTCTATTATAGTTGCAATTATTCTACCTAATCCAATTCCATAACATCCCATATAATAGGGTTTATCTTTTCCATGTTCATCTTTAAAATATAGTTTCATCTCATCAGAATATTTAGTACCTAATAAAAAGTTATTTCCTAATTCTATCGAATTATATTCTTTCATTAAATCTAAATCACTATTATTTAAATGGTTTATAAATTCATCTTTATCTTCAAATTTTAATACCTCTTTGTTTATACCTATATTATTTTTTTCATCATATAAAATTAAATCTTCACCTAATTTTGTTATTGCTTGAAATTCCTCTGATACTTTTCCTCCCATTGTTCCACCATCACTAACAACAGGAATTATATTTATTCCAATTCTATTGAAAATATTTAAATAAACATCATGCATTTTGTTAAAAGTTATTTTCATATTTTCTTCTGTTGTATCAAAAGAATATGCATCCATCATTACAAAAGTTCTAGGTCTAAATAAATATCCTCTTGTTCTAATTTCTTTTCTAAATTTTTCACCAATTTGATAGTAAATTGCAGGTAAATTTTTATATGAACTTAAACGATTAGATCCAAATAAAGTTGCACATTCTTCTGCAGTTGGTGCCAATCCATATTCTCCTAAATTATTATTCAATGTAAACATAGTATCATTTTCTTTAGTATAAATATCCCATCTTTTAGATTGCTCCCATATTTTTTTAGGTTGAAGTTTTGGAAATTCAACTTGAATACAATCAGCTTTGTCAAGTTCCTCAATAATAATATTCTCTATATTTCTTTCAATTTTACTCCAAATATTTCCATATCCATATATTCCACTTTCAAATTGATAGAGTTCTCCCAATTTCATTAAAATATCTTGTCCAGAATAATTAATATCAACATTTTCAAAATTAATTTTTTTAATATTTAATTTACTTAATTTCATTTTTTACTCATCCTTTCTTATCAATTCTTTATATTTTTTCGGTCGTTTATACATTTTAATTCCTCCAAAAATAAAAGGATAGCACAAAGGAGTCAATTTATGACGGTGCCATCCTCTAATTAACTTAATTTTGATAACGGTAATTACCGAAAGTGTTTACACTTCACTCTGAAGGTAGGAATTAATTAGCCACATAACTTATTTTCACTAACCATAAGCTCTCTGATATGTTCAAACTAAAAAATATTCCTTCGTCTTTGATTTATGAATTAAGTATAGCACATTTTAATAAAAATGCCAATATACTTCAGCTGTTTTTATTAACCCACACACATTGATTATGTCAATGTGCAAGTGTGTTTATTAAATTGACATAATTCAATATAAAATAATTGCGCCGTAAACAAATGTTTGCTATAATTGTTATAGGAACATTTAATAAGTTGGGTGGAGCCGAACTTCATAAAAGAAGGGAGGCGATACAATGAACAAGAAAGATTTTTTAATCTT
>CAQRXS010000039.1 GCA_948874605.1 uncultured Bacilli bacterium
CTTTACTCTTTCACATATTTTCTTCTACGTATAATAATAAGTCCAATATTCATTGCTGCAAGAATAATAATTATCACCACAAACAGATTGTATTTATTTCGTTGTTCTTTTGTAACTTCCGCCTTTTCTTCAGTTTCTTCATAAAGAAATAAATATTTTCCAAATTGAGGCATTTCTATATCCACTCTATTTTTTCCAAAGTTTTTATACTCTAATTGTATCAGCTGATTATCTTCTGTTACAAAATAAATAGATAATAATTTATTTTGTGATGGATACTCATAACGCAATATCATTCCCTCTACAAATTCTTGATTATCAAATCCAACCTCATAATAATCATACTTTTTACTGTTAATATTTTTTTCTAGAGTTTTATTCAATGAACTTTGTTTTACAGCTAGAGAAAGTGTATCATTTACGTGAGCAGAATCAACATAGATAGTAAATCGTCCATTTGTAAAAATTTTATAATTTTTGATTGTAAATGGATCTTCTGGATCAACTGGTATTTCTGGATTTGTTGGATTTTCCGGATCAACTGGTATTTCTGGATTTGTGGGTTCTTCTGGATCAACTGGTGTTTCTGGATTTGTGGGTTCTTCTGGATCAATTGGTGTTTCTGGATTTGTGGGTTCTTCTGGATCAACTGGTGTTTCTGGATTTGTGGGTTCTTCTGGATCAATTGGTGTTTCTGGATTTGTGGGTTCTTCTGGATCAACTGGTGTTTCTGGATTTGTCGGTTCTTCTGGATCAACTGGTGTTTCTGGATTTGTTGGTTCTTCTGGATCAACTGGTGTTTCTGGATTTGTCGGTTCTTCTGGATCAATCGGTGTTTCTGGTTTACTAGATTCAATCCAATCTACTTTTGCTATAATTCTTCCATAATTTCCCAAGATATCACGATAAACAAACTCAAATTCGCCATTTTTTCTAAAAGTATAAACATTTCGTCCACCATTATTTAAAATATAAATATTTTCATTACTATGAATAGTAGCAGTCACTGGTTTTGTTGTTTTTGTAGTAATATCATAAGAGATTGTAGCCTTCGGAGCCACTTTATCTATCCAAGTTACCTTAGCCATAATAGAAGCTTTATTACCTGCAAGATCCTCAAATTCAAATGTAAACTCACCATTTTCAGTAAAGGTATAAGATGCTTTTCCACCATTATTTGTCACAATTACATCTTCATTAAACTCTACATTAACCGTTACATCTTTATTTGTTAAACCAGTTTTATCATAATGCACAACCGCTTTTGGTGTATCATGATCTATCCAATCTACTACCGCTTTTGCGTTTCCTTTATTACCTGCTAAATCTTCAAATTCAAATATAAATTCACCATTATCATAAAATTCATGAGTAAAAGTGTTAATATTAGTAATTATATTACCCGCAGAATCTATTACATTTCCGTCTTTATCTAAGGAATATTCAGAATGTATATTGCCATCACTATCTAAAATATTCCCATCATCATCTGTATGAAAAGTACCATTGTTTGTCACAATTACATCTTCACTAGCTTTTAATGTTGCAATAACACTTTGATTTGTTTTATTACTTGTACTATATTCTATCGTCGCAGTCGGAGCAACCTTATCAATCCAATCAACCTTGGCAGTGACTTTACCAACTTCACAATTAGAAGTACAATTTTTATCTTCAAATTCAAATGTAAATTCGCCATTTTTCGTGAACGTATATGACTCTTTTCCACCATTATTTAAAATACGAAGATCCGTACTTCCATTAATAAGTCTTGCAATTACTTCACCATTCGTAGGTTCAGTAGTACTATATCCAACATTTGCTGAAGGTGCAGGAGTTGGAGGAACCTTAGTAATATCTTCGAATAAATTAATCATTGCTGCCGAAGCAAACATATCATAAGTTTCCATCTCTAATTTAACGTATTGACCGTAAACACTTGCATCAAAATTTACTCTTTTTACATCATTATTTTGAGGACATTTATCTAATCTACCTGCTAATTTCCAATTTTCTCCATCTTCACTTACATATACTATCGCATTTTTTATCCATGCAGGGTCAGCGTCTCTATATTTTCTTTGAACAAATTCTAGTGCTGAAATATATCTCGCATTGTCAAGCTTAATTGTATAAAATGGCTTGGTTGGTTGCTGTAAAACATTTTGTGCGAAATCTGTGTGCCATATAGTATTAATATTTCCGTCAATTGCATTAGGAGCATAGAAAGGTCTTTTTGAATCTTTAGATTGAGTAGAATATCCTTCTACTGATAAATGTCTTATAGGTATATATTTTGCAGTATCAGGTTGATTATCTTCTGTAAACGTAAATATTGCTTGATCACTTGGGACATAACGACCTGTAGCGCCTGCCCTAACATATAAAGTCTTATCACCCGTATTATTTGGAGAACTTACAGAATAAGAAGTCCATTCTTCTTCTTCACTATTTCTCCACTCATAACTTAAGGATACACCAATAACTCTATTTTCTAAATCATTTGCATAAAGAGTCGAAGAAATTGTGCCTTTTTGAATATCAAAAGTATAATCCGGAGTCAAGTCACCTAATCCTTGAATAGCAATTTGAATATCATTTTCTTCAGTAATACTTGCTATTTCTTTAGGAGTTAGTTGATAAGAATGCGCTGTTATAACTTCAGATAATGTCTTGCCTCCATCTAAACTATAATACCAAGCAAAATCATATTCATCATATGCAGAATTAATCATAATTTTACCAGCATTCTCGCCATCAAAAGAAAACGATGCAATATCAGCTTTATTATCGCGTCCCAATAAAGCATTTGCAAGCTCCCTAGCAGCTAAGTCTTGCCAAATTTCATTTTTAGTAGCATGAGTAGCTTCTTCTAAAGCCGCATGTTCTTTCATTTCTATATCCATTAAATCAGTTACTTCTAAAAATGGTTTAATAACTTTTAATAAATCATACATTGCTTGTGGATAAAATTTATATGCACTTATAATTTCTTCAGCGTATGTTTTCCATTCCCTGCTATTCTTATTCAAAGCTTTATACATATTAATCTTATAATCATAGCTATCTAAATTCAGCGGATTTACTTTTAACGCTTTATTATAAATACTTAACTTAATTTCATTATCAGAATAAGAATTGGCTAATAAATTTAAATAATAAGACTCTCTATAAGCAGCAAGATTATTTAAGTTTGCTTGTCCAAGATACATATATCCAGAACTAGTCCCATAATTCTTAGAATTCATTACTTGATCAGTAAAATACTTATTTCCCCAGTTAAAAATCAAGCGATAAGGATTTCCACCATACCATTTTGTTGAACTTTTTCCCCAACCAAATATATTATTTCCTAAAGACCAAAAACCATTACCATTAGCATCTTGATCATAAAACAAATATACTTCATGATCTGGCTGATATAGCCCTGTGGAAGGAAGCCCCACTGTCTTACTAATACTTGAACCAACACGCGAAATGTTCCAACAAATTCCACCAGCTTCAAAAACCATCCAATATCTTTGATTATTTCTGTCGCTTATAGATACATTGCCGCCATAGGGAACATTAAAAGCAGCCAAATGATACTTTGCTTCATATTTATCTTTATTATCTGGGTTAATAAATTCAGGTCTAGCATAGTGAGGTTGTACATATCCCATATATGAGTATGGTCCCAAAGCACCATTTTTATATTGGTATATATAATTGTTTAACCACAATAACTCATCATTCTTTACCCCATCTTGCATAATAGTACGCATAAGTTGTACATGATAATTTTCAAACCAGTCTTTATGTAACAGCTTGTCTGTATCATACAATTGCTTATATAATCTAAATCTTTCTAGAGGATCATATGCCCGAGTATAATTATTAAAGCTTAAAGGAGTAAGCATTATATCCGTACTATAGGCAGCTGCTAAAGAAATCATCATCTTTTGATAAAGAAACCCTTTAGCAGAACTTAAATCTTTTTTATATGTATGATACAAATCAGCAAGAACACTTAGAAAAACTGTACTATCAGAAATTTCTCCTACTTCACTAATAAGTTCTAAACGTTCATTACCAGTAAAAATCCAATCCAAAGTATTTAGAATTTTCGGACTAACATTTGCAATATCTTGTAAAACTTCATAATTAAATTTATTGACAAAATCTCTTTCTAAAATAAGACGATAATTAGACTCATAACTGGCCTCAAAACTTTTTTTGCTTAAAATATCATCATAATATGCCACTGGATGAACTTTTGAATATTCTTGAGAATCAGCTTGAGTAAAATCAGCAGTTACTAATCTAGGATGTCCTAAAACAGCATGATCCGATGAATTATTTCCATTAGGATCGGCTATAATTCGCAAGTATTTATACCCTTCAATATTAACATCCACATCAATAGCGTTCGTATTGCCGTTCATAACCGGAGATTTATAAAGTTCAGTCCAATTTTCTCCATCTTTCGATGCAGTTATTTGAAACCATACACTTCCATTAGTTCCACGAGAAGCATCCACACCAATCTTGGTAACAAAACGCGTATACTCACCGGAATAATCTAAAATATTATACGTTAATTGAGACTTAGCATGCATTCCAATACCTTTCGTAAATATTTTAGCTTTACCATCAACCATTAATGAAATAGTCTTATTTTCAGGATTTTTATCTTTTCCTAAACTACCCCAACCAACAAATGACCAGTTATTTGCCGTAATATGAGGCAAATCAGACAAGAATAAATAATTTGTATCATCTATAGCATAAGATGCATTATAAAATCGATTACTAATAGATAAATAAACAGTCAACACTAATATAAAACTAACAATACATATTGTATGTATTAAATCAAATTTATGCAAATTCTTCTTACTTTTAAAAAAATTATCTAACATATAATTCCACCCTATTTCAATAAATAAATTATATCAGTACATTTTTAAAAATCAATACTTTTTATGATAAAAAACATCTTTCTAAAAGGCGTTTACCAAAACACTCAATTTTGAGCTAAATCTAAGGTCTAATAACTTTTTATTTATAAACTTATTTTTTCATAACTTTTTTTAAAATTGGCTTATAATTTGGTTGTTCATGATAAGATATAATACCACTTTCATCAATACTTATTTCTGGAATAACTATTCCTGTTTCAAGTTCAAAATAATCTACATCCAATCTCCTATGACAAAAGTGTTTTTTATCCATTATTGGTGAATCACTAGGTAATTCATGACATAATAAAATTATTTCTTCACCAAATTTGTTTCTTAAAACATTAAAGAGTTCATGTACATCTAAATTTATTAAACGATGTATATAATATTTTTGAATATAATATTCAATAAGTTCAATATCTGATAAATTATCAGGATTATCACGCCAATATTCATATAGTTTTAGACTTGGTGCTAATTTCTTATATGCAGGACCATAAAATCCCCAAGCATTGCCTCCGTCTCCTGTTATTGAAACAAGATTTCCAGATTTAGCATTCGCATAACAACTTGTACCTTTAATAATATGATTCATTTCAATACCTCCAAATTGGCATATGTGTCAGTAAGAAAAATGCCTCAATTTACTTTCGTAGATTAAGTTATAACCATATTTGAATGAATATCCACTTTAGAAAGATAAAATCTTTCTTCAACATATTCATAATAACACAAAAAAAGACTTTTAAAAAGTCGCAGGCTGTTGACAAAGATCAATGGTCTTTTTTGTATGTACAGAAAAGAAAAATTATGTTACAATTCAGGTGAAAATAGAAAGATACGGAGTGTGAGACCTATGGCAATGACTAGGCAACCACAGAAAAATGACTGTATCATCGGAAAAACTTTAGAAGAATTAGTACCTCGGAATCACTTAGTGAGAAAAATGGAAGCTAGTATGAATTTTGATTTTATAGAAGACGAAGTAGAACATTTATATAGTAAAACAGGAAGACCAAGTATACCCCCAAAAGTATTGTTTAAAATGTTAATCATAAATATAGTATTTGGAATAAATTCAATGAGAAGAACCTGTGAAGAATGTAAAGTGAATTTAGCTTTCTTATGGTTTTTAGGATTATCCATAGAAGATGAAGTTCCGAATTACTCTACGTGGAGTCAAAATTATAGAAGAAGATATAAAGATAGTGAAATTTTTGAAACAATATTTGATAGAATTTTATCTCAAGCTGATAAGTATGGCTATATCGATTTAGAAACTGTGTATGGGGATAGTACGCACCAAAAAGCAAGTGCCAATAAAAATAAACATCGAAATGTAGAAGTAGAAATAGCAAGAAAAGTATACGAAGAAGAATTATTGAAAGAGATTAATGAAGAACGAAAAGCACAAGGAAAAAAGGAATTTGAAAGTTTGATACAAAAAGAAGTGATGTTTGATGAAGAAACAGGAGAATTAATAGAAAATACGAAAACAAAACATATAAAAGAAAGTAAAACTGATCCAGAAAGTGGATGCTATCATAAAGGAGAAAAGGAAAAATGTTTTGCTTATTCTCATCATGCATTTTGTGAAAAAAACGGCTTTGTAATAGCCCAAAAAACAGTAGCCGGAAATATACATGACAGTGTTTCATTTTTTGATATATATGCAATACTAAATGAAAAGTATAAAGAAAAAATCAAAAATATCTGTTTAGATGCAGCATACACTACGCCAGCAATATGTAGAGAAATTATTTTAAATGAACAAATTCCCCTTATGCCATATACTAGACCAAGAACTAAAAAGGAATTTATGAAAAAACATGAATATGTATATGATGAATACTATGATTGCTATATTTGTCCAAATAATGAGATATTGAGATACACTACAACAGATAGAAATGGATATCGAATTTATAAATCAGATAATGAAAAATGTAAAAATTGTCCATTGAAAGATAAGTGTACGAAAAATAAACAAAATCAAAAAACAATAACAAGACATGTATGGGAAAAAGATTAAGAGGACTTTCAAAAAATGAACAACAGGCCACCTTAATCTTTGCATGCCACAATTTAAAGAAAATGGCACTTTGGAGATGGAAAAAAGTCCAATTATGCTTAAAAAAATGGATTTTTCCGAAAATAATCTATTTTTTTTTGATACTTTTTTAGAAACATAAAAAAATTGCTGACAACAAATATTGTTTGTCAACAATCTGAGACTTTTAAAAAGTCATTATCTATTCACTCAAAAAATTCGAGTTATCATTCAACCTGGTAGCGAGAGGGGGATTCGAACCCTCGACTCCGCGGGTATGAACCGCGTGCTCTAGCCAACTGAGCTATCTCGCCATAGGACAAATGAATTATAGCAAAAAAAAAGTGCGCATGCAAGTACTTTTCTATTTTTTTTTATATCCAACGTGCAATTCGAATCTTTTTAGTAGAATTCTCCAAATAATTATCAAAAATATGAATAATACTTTCTATAATAGCACGTAAAACATCAGTACAAGTTTTCTTTACTTTAACATGAACAATTTCTGTTCGTAGTTCTTTCCGAAAAGCATAATCGTCAATATAGCGGCCTAACACATAATCAATTTCTGTAACCTTTTTGGTATCTTCTCTATTATAAATGTTTGCTTTAAAAATAAAATCTTTATACACACGTATTAATTTAGAACTAATATAATCTTCTTTCACATAATCAAAATTAACAATCCGATTGAAATTAGGGCAATAATTCAAAACTTCCTTTTTGTTAGCCTCTTCTATCATACTACAACCCTACTTTCCTAACCTATCATAACTTAAGAATACACCATATCAAAAAAAAACGCAAGAAAAAATAAAACTTGTGTTATAATATGTGCAAGATAGGAAGTGGAAATTTGAAAAAGAAAAAGTTAAAATTAAAAAAACAAGCATATTATATTTTTGCTGGAATCATTGGCATCTTTGTCGTTGGAATTTTAATGGTTAATTTTTACAATGATTATAAATACAAACAAACCAATGAAGCAAAATTACTTACTTTAGGATATTCATTGGAGCAAACGAAAAGAATAGAAGAAAAACTGTCAAATGACGAAATTCAAACACTATTATTGATGGAAAAAAATGATACAATTGTTTCTCTAATGGAACAAAAATATTTTCTAATGAAACATTTAACAGACTACTTAGATTACCAAAAAAAAGAAGAAGATAAAGAATTAGAAGACATCATCGCACTTATTAATACAAACGCCTCAAATAAATGGTACAGCAAAGAATTAGAAACAAATATAAATATGCAAGAAAAAATGATTGTTAATAAATTCTATGCTTTAACAAGTGATTATACCCCTGAAAATTTAAAAGCTATCTCTATGGATCAAGCATACGGCGATGAAGGAGAAAATAAATTAATAGACTATGCATATGATCACTTTATGGAATTATGGGAAGCCGCAAAAGAAGCGGGTTATCATTTAATGGTAACTTCTAGTTATCGAGACTATGAAAGTCAAAAAGAAATTTACGATTATCGGAAAAATTCTCAAGGAGAACGAAAAGCAGATGAAACAGCAGCTCGTCCTGGTCACTCAGAGCATCAAACTGGACTTGTAGTTGATATGACAAGTAAATCAGCACCAATAGATGAAGATTTTAAAGAAAGCGAAGCCTATAAGTGGTTAAAAGAAAATGCTTACAAATATGGATTTATAGAACGTTATCCAGAAGGAAAAACTTATATAACAGGCTATGCTCCAGAGTCTTGGCATTGGAGATATGTTGGAATAGAAGCGGCAACAATAATTCAAAATGAAAATATTACTTACGATGAATATTATGCTTACTATATTGAAAAATAGAGAAATACTCTCTATTTTTTACTACTTCAAAAAACTACTAATATGAACAGTAGAAAAATTGGAATGGTCCATAATATAATTTAACACTTCTACAGTATCATCTATCATGACAAAATATTTTTCCTCTAAATTAGGAAATTGCTGTTGTACCTTTCTTATAATAGATAGTTTTTCATGATTTTCTAAAACGGAAAACACATGTTCTGGTAAAATGTTATAATTCTTTTTTAAGAAACCTTTCTTTTGTTCTAATTCTATTTCATTCATAACTCTTGTTGCTACAAAAACATGCTCTTGATTCTTAGAATTCAAAAATTGCTGCATACGAGAAATAGCCACACATTCTGCATAATAATCTTTACTTTCTAATGACTTTGCCCACTCTTCATCATTTAAATTATAATGATTGAATTCTCCAAATTCTAAAGGTGTTAATACTCCATCTACATCAAAAATATAAACTGTGTTTTCATTCTCAAATAATTCATTAATTTTACTTATTGCCATCATTACACCAAACTTTCTAAAATCATTATAACAAATTTTTCATACTTTTTTAAAGAATTATGTTATAATTTTTTCATGTTCTAGTAGCTCAGTTGGATAGAGCGTTGGCCTCCGGAGCCAAAGGCCATGGGTTCGAATCCCGTCTAGAACACCAGATAAAACATAACTCAATATTTGAGTAAAATAAAAAACTCGCAAAAGAGGGATTAGAATGGCAAGCCCAGCAATGCACTTAGCAATAGCAAAAAAATATATAGAAAAACATAGCAAAATAAATTATAAAGAATTTATTAAAGGGACTTTATATCCTGATGCCACAAAAGACAGCATAGAACCGCATTATCCAAAAAGCTCTGCGATAAGTGAATTTGCAATTAGTGTTTATGATAAAGTAAATTTATATGCGTTTTTAACAAAACACCCTTATCTTAATGACTTCGAATTAGGGTATTTCCTACATTTGGTCACAGATTATTTATTTTTTCATGAATGTTTTTCCAATGGTTATTTAACAAATACCACTACAAAAGATTTTTGTAAAGAATTATACCATACATATGACTGTTTAGATTCACACTTATTTACAAAATATCATATAACAAAAGAAAACTATCAAGAGTATCCCCACCTACACTATCCTGGAATACCTTACGAAAAATGCTTATTGTCTAAAGAAATGGTTGATAAATTTATAAAAAGAGTGAGTTCTATTAATTTAAAAAAATATAGGAATAAAATTCTAGAATTTAAAGATAATGTAAAACCGTAAGATTCTAACACATATGGTAAAATTTAATTTTATTTAACTCTAAGACCATAAAACAAAAATAACTTATAAATATTTAAAAACAAGAAACGGAGTTCAAAATGACAGAAATAGAATACAATGACTTTATTAAAAGATATGATAAATTTAAGAAAAACAACTTACCTACCCCCTTTTGGGATGAAGAAAGACAAACACTAGAATATGTCTACTTTTATAATGATAAAAGGCCAGATGCAAAAGAGCCAAAAAGATTAGAAATTGAATCACGCCTTTCTGAAGCCTTAGCCAACATTGCCTTTACAGGATTTTATTATTCTTTTACAGATAAACATAT
>CAQRXS010000040.1 GCA_948874605.1 uncultured Bacilli bacterium
CATAAACTAATTCATTGTTATTTAATGATTTATCTTTTATATACTCTACTGCTGTTTTCTCTTTCTTATTCGTTGCTGTACTTAATATGTTTATACTTCCTTCAAACTTCTTATTCATAATTTCATTTCCAGCTTTTTCATCATACCATAAATAAATATTATAAGTTTCTTCTTCTCCTTGATTTAATATGTCTGCCGCGAGTATGATTGATTCATCCATATTCTCTACTACTATACTCGTTCTATCCTCATTAATATGACTTATATCACTTGCGTATTCTCCTAAATTAATTCCTACTGTTGGTTTTACTTCTGTATCTTTATGAATTGCAAACTTTATCTTCTCTTTTAAATTATAATCTTCTTGTTGATTTGTTGTTAACGTATTTAATGTCACATAATACTTTGATGCTATACTACACTTATTTGTTATCTTAAACTTATATGGGATACCAGAAAGTCCTTTAGAGTCACTCATTGGATAGGTATTATTCATCATAATTGGCGCATTTATTTGTTCAAACTCAATCTTAAAACACCCAGAACTCACAACATTTTCTTGTCCTTCTAAATTCACTACCCAAAGGGCATAACTTTGATAGGTCATCAAACAAATTCCTATTGCCACCACTACGATTGCTAACCCTAATTTATATTTCAGTCTCATAAAATTTCCTCACATTCTATACTAACCTAAGTATAAGTTTTTTTTAAACTTTACTCAACATCACTACCTAAATTTTACATATATCTTGACAAAGAAAAAGATAATAAGGAATCTTACTATCTTCTATTTCATTTTCTTTTTCATATCATTTAATGCCATATTGGCATTATCCATAGCGTTGTTTAACATTTTATTAGCATTTGCTTTTGTACTTTGATTCGATAAGCAATATGCTGCTACCCCCATACCACTAGCCATTCCGATTCCTAATCCGAATAACATATTTTTCATACTATCACCTCATTTGTAGTATGGCATTTTAAACTTAAATTATACTTAACTTTCTATTAATTTATCTAAAAGAGAAGTTTTCCGAAAAGTAGAATAGTCATTTTGGACCGAAAGCAAAAACGATTCTTTTTCCCCTACTAAAATTAAACTTTTTTTCGCTCTAGAAACTCCCGTATAAATCAATTTATTGTATAACATTTTATAATATCCCTTCGTCACTGGTAAAATAACATGCGGAAATTCACTTCCTTGACTTTTATGAATCGTAATTGCATATGCATGTTTAATACTTTGTAAATCTGCTGTTTGATAAGTTACTAATGTCCCTTCAAAATCAATACAAAGCTCCATATGTTTTTTAGGACTTCCTACTTCTTGAATACTTGTAATATATCCAATATCTCCATTATAAACGTTACACTCTGGATCATTCACAAGTTGCAGAACTTTATCTCCTTCACGATAAATAGTATCAAAAAAAGCATACTCTTTTTTTTCTTCACTTTTTGGATTAAAAAGTTCTTGCAATAAAACATTTAAATTATCAATGCCGTTTTCCCCTTTATACATCGGGGCTAAAATCTGAATATCATCAGCCTTTAAGCCTTTTTCTAAACTCATACGTACTACTTTAGCAAGCATTTCCTTTATTTGTTTATTTTCACAAACTAAAAAATTATAATCGTCTTTCTTTTCTAAAAAATTCTCGCTGATATCATGCTCTTTGATTTCTTTCGCAAGAACTGGTATATAAGAATTATCACTTTGGCGATAGATAGTTTCAAGGGAGGTATAAGAAAATAATTGACTAGCCACCAAATCATTTAATATTAACCCAGCTCCGACACTCGGTAACTGAAATGTATCTCCCACCAGTACAATTTGAGCTGTTTCTTCAATTCCTTTTAAAAGGGAAACAAACAAATGGGTATCAATCATACTAGTTTCATCCACAATAATTAATTTTTGATGATTCTTATTCGTTTCGTTTACAGCAAAATCATTCGTATCTTTGTTCCATTTTAAATAACGATGAATCGTCATAGCAGGTAATCCTGTACTCATCGTAAGCTTCTTTGCTGCTCTTCCTGTCGGGGCAACTAAAGCAATATTTGCCAAAGTATCAATCGGAGAAAGCTTATAAATCTCTATAAAAATTTTTGTAATGGCATTTACGATAGTAGTTTTCCCAGTCCCAGGGCCTCCTGAAATGATGGATACATGATTTTCTAAAGCTTTTTTTATCGCTTCCTTCTGATCCTTATTATAATTTACTTTCCACATTTCTTCTAAATAATCTAATTTTTCGGATAAGTTTTTTATCTCTTTTTTCGGATAAGAAATCATTCTTTTTAAAATATGAGCAATATCACTTTCCATTTCATAATATTTTGTTAAATATATTCTATCCCCTAAAATCGTAACCTGCTCTTTCTGTACAAGTTTCTCTAATGCCTTCAGTAAATCTTCTTTTTCCAACATAATTTTTACTTCTTTTTTTAAAGATTCTTCAATTTCATCAAGAATATAATAAATATCTCCACTCGTATTACTAATTCTTTCCATACATTCTTTGATACATTCCAATACCCGAATTTCATCATAGGCATCATGAGTTTGCAAAAATATTTTATCTAATTTAGAAAAAGAAATAAAATCTTTAAAATAATATACATTTTCTTCAAAAAAAACTAAAGTTTTATCTTGAAATTGTTTTACTAATCGTGTTGCTTCAGGAATCGTAAACCCAGCCCCTTTTAAAGTAATAAGCATATCATCTATTTTAGAATAAGATAAAACACTTAAATAAATATTCGCAGCTTTTTTCTTTGTCATTCCAGGAACCAAAAAAAGATTTTGCTCGTTTTCTTTTATCAAATTTAAAGCATCTTCTCCTAGAGTATTTACAATTTGCAAAGCGGTTTTCTCACCACATCCCTTTATTAAAGGACTTGATAAAAACTCAATAATCGCATCTTTTCCTTCTGGTATTTTTTTTTCAAATTCTTGAAATTGAAACTGAAAACCATATCTATCATGCTTAGCATAGGTTCCATGCAAAATATATGTATCTTCTTCATTTACTTCTAAAATAAGACCTGTGACAGTAATCGTTTTTTGGAGTAGTTCTTCTAAATCTTCTGATGCTTTTTTCACTTTAAATGTTCCCACAAAAAAACCAGAATCACTTGTAAAAATTATATTCTTAATTTTTCCTTCAATACTTTGCATCATACCACCAAAACAATTGTATCATAGTTTTAAATAATTAAAAAGCGCATTTCAGACAAAAAAAGAAACAGCAATTCGCCATTTCTATTAATTCTTATATCCTAATAAATATAATCGATACACAATATCATCGTAATAAGTATTAATTAACATATCATTATTTTGACGTGCAACATTTACTTTGTACCATAGCTGATATAACTCATTATATTCCATTATTTTCTTATTTACTTCCTGTTTGTCCTTACCGGTCTGAATCGTAGAATAAAAATGATTCATTGATTTCATTACAAAATCATCAAGCAAAGCATAATTTACTCTTCCAATAGAAATTAACTCTCTTACACTATTTCGCTTTAATGGACGCTTAATATTTTTATAATCTATTTTTTTATTAACTCGTATGGTTCCTTTAATTGCACCATTGTCGACCCAAGATAATTCCTTTAATGTTCCATTTCTAAACATAGTCTCACCTTACTTATTCTTCATGTTATTATTTTAACAAAAAGAAGTAAAAAAATCTATATAGTTTAATTGAAAATTTCAGAAACTTCTTCTCCTACCAGCAAGCCATTTTGATAATCTGTTATCTTGACCATTACCTCAGTATTTTTTATCATTTCTTTTGCTAACAGAACTTTTAAATAATTTGAAGTACAACTCATATTTTTATCTTCCACTAATACTTCTAAAGTTTTACCTATAAATGACTTGTAATATTTTTCTTCCAATTCATTAGACAAATCGCATAAGATTCGACTTCTTTTTTTCTTCTCTTCTTCAGGTATTTGATTTTCCATTAAAGCAGCCATAGTTCCTGTACGAACTGAATAAGGAAAAACATGAATTTTACTAAATTGTATTTTTTTAGAAGTTTCGATTGTTTTTTGAAATAGACTTTCTGTTTCATAAGGATGTCCCACAATGATATCTGTAGTGATTGAAATATCAGGTCTAATACTCCTAATCTTCTTTATTTTCTTTTCAAAGTAGTCTAAATCATATTTACGATTCATTCGTTTTAAAATTTCATCAGAACCTGCCTGAAGCGGAATATGTAAATGATTACAAATCTTATTGTTTTCTTTTAGTTCCTCTAAAAATTTATCATTTAACTCTGTAATTTCAATAGAAGAGATGCGTATCCTTTTCAAATGTTCTAATTTGCTTATTTCATGAATTAAATCTGTTAAATCATACGGGGTATTTGTACCATAAGAACCTGTATGTATTCCAGTCAATACAATTTCCTTATGCCCATTTTCTACGAGCGTTTTAACTTCTTCAACAACCAAAGAAAATTCTTTACTTCGAATACTTCCTCTTACATAAGGAATAATACAGTAACTACAAAAATTATCACATCCATCTTGGATTTTAACAAAGGCTCTTGTATGGGTAGTAAATTTACATACTCGCATATCTTCAAAAGGAAGATTACGAGTTGTATAAATATTTTGATATGCCTCTTTTGTTTCTAAAAAGTTTTTAATCAACGTTACAATTTTGCTTTTCTCTTTATTGCCAATTAAAATATCTATTCCGAGATCTTCGTATGCTCTACTATTATTTTGCACCGAGCACCCACACACTACTAAAACAGAAGTTGGAAATTCTCTTTTAAAACGGCGAACCATTTTCTTTGATTTATTATCTGCCATATTTGTTACAGAACATGTATTTATAACTACAATTTGCGGATTCTCTTCACTCCATAAAAAACCTGCTTCTAAAAGTTTTTCTTTCATCATTTCTGATTCATAAGTATTTACTTTACAGCCTAAGGTATAGATATAAAATTTCATAAACATCACCAATATTTTTATTATACAAAAAGACAAACAAAAAAACTAGTATAGAAAAAAGAAGATTTCTCTTCTAATTTAATAGTTCACTTAATTGTTGCAACGCTTTTAAAAACTTTTCTTCTTTTTCATAAGAAAATAATTGGGATGAAATAGGTGTTTCAACCACATTTGACTCAATTTCTATTTTAGGCTCTTTTTCAAGATATGTTATTTCTTTTGGAGAATCGATTGTATTTAACGATAACTTCTTAACAGGAATAACATCATCAATCATTTCTTCTTTATCATAAACCACACCTGCTTGAGAGGAAGCAAGCAATTCTTCATAACTTATAATTGCCCGTTTTTCTTGTTCTTCTTCATAAACAGTCATATCTACAAGAGGCTTTGGATTTTCATTTATTTCATCAATAACACTCAATAAATCCAATTCACCGATTTGCTCATCCGATGTCTGTTCTTCTTCGAATAACGGTGTTTCTTCTTTTAAAATATTGTCCTCGCTTTTTAATGTCATAGAAGCTTTCATATTTTCCATTTTTTCAACATACATTACATAAATCAAAGATACAACTAAAACGATGAGCGTAATTACTGCAAAATATAAAATAAAATCTATAAACGACATACTTGAAATCATTGACCAAATATCCCTTAAAACACTATTCATTTGTATCACCTACAAGTAGTTTACCAAAAAATACAAAAACTAGTCAATAAATTTGACTAGTTTACAAAGAGATATACAAAAATTGACATCTTTATTTTTCGATTTGATAAGGATTCTTTTTCGTACCATCTCCAATTACTTTTACCTTACGATTTAAAGTGATAACAGGTTTAATAAATAATTTCTTATTTCCAGAAGTTGACTTTTGTAACGTACCATCTTGATTTATAGAAATATAAAATGTTTCTTTGCCTTCCCTTTTACTAGGGGTCATCGTCCACCATCCTGCTTGTAAATCATTGTTATTTAAATAAGACTCTTTTTCATTTGAACTAGCAATCATTACTTCGTCTCCAGTCATCAAAGCTATTTTTGAAGTAATTTGCGTTCCATTACAAGTATATGATGGTAACTTATCATCAAATAATCTTACTGATGGTAAATAGGTAAAGGAGCTTTCTTCTTCGAATAAAACGCCATCATCATAACAATATTTTGTACTTGAAATAAACGAATCATTATCTTTTAAGTTCATTTCATACCATTCTTCTAACGAATTATATACTGAGGTATCAAAGAATGAATTCTCTTCAAGTTCATTTTCAAACATCGCCACCATATTCTCAGTAGTCGAATCAAGCACTAACTTTACAGTCCCGTCCTCATTAATTTTTACAATACGCCAAAGATGATTTGCAAGCTCCATATAATTATTTTGAACATTCCCTTTAAAGTAATAAACATCACCCTGTTGTTCTTTTTTCTTAATAAGACCAACGGCTTCCTCAGTTTCTTCAAAAAACTTATTTTTTAAAATCATATTTTGAAACTCATGATTCATAGGATCAATTTCTACCAATAGTTCAAAAGTAAAATTATTTTCTTCTTCATTATTTATTTTCATTGTATATCGTTCTGTCTCACCTTTTGAAATCTCATGGCGATTTAATATAACTTCTTTTTTAAAATCTAATATATTTGCTTCCTTCTCATCACGAATAATCTCAAATGTACTATTCGCAGGAGTTCCAGAAACATTTTGAAGCTTGATAGAATAGAAAAGATTTTTGGAAGAATAGTTTGTTACAGAAAATTGAATTTCCTTTGTTTTTTCATTTACCACAATAGGATTTCCATTGAGAAAATTTACAGATAAATCATCCGTCATAAGAGTCACTGCAGTAAAATCTTCTTTACTATTTTGATAAATTTGATAGTTCGTATAGATTACAAATAGCGAAACTATCATTAATACGATTACAATTAAACTAATTGTATATTTTTTTTGCATTTTACTCACCCTTACTCATTTGATAATGTTATCTCTAATACTTGTGTCTTATCAATTACACTATTTTTTTCAATATTAGTGGCTTGAACATTCCCGTATCCAACTAATGTATATTTTAATCCAATCATATTAGCAAATCGAATAATTTCATTGGTACTCCACCCTAAAACATCTGGCATTTTTATTTCTTCGCTATTTGTTTGCAAAAAGACTTTTGATCCAGATATAACTTTTGAGTTTTGTAAAGGATATTGATTGATTACATACTTGCCATTTCCGAGTACAATAGGATTTAAGCCTCTCTTTTTCAAATCTTCTACTACAGCCTCTACCTCTTTAGAGATTTGTTGATCTAAAACTATAATTTTAGACTCATCAACGTCATTTTTATCTTCCACAACATTCACGATGTTAGCTACATCCTTAATTGTATTCGCAATTAAAGAATATATGCTATTTCCGGTATACTTTTTCGTTGCAAAATAAAATACGTATTCTGGATTTTCATAAGGAAAAACACCTAAGAAAGATTTTATATAGTCATACTCTCCATACAAGTACCCACCTGTTTCCGAAGCTATCTGGGCGGTTCCAGTTTTACCAGCAATTTTTACGTTACCAGGATCGTAATACTTGTTATAATCAAATCCTTCATAAACCACACCATACATTAAATCAAGCATTTGTTTTGCAGACGCTTCATTTACCACGCGCCCAAGCTCAGTTCTTTTACCTTCAAAAGTTACATTTTTATTACTATCCACAATTTTAGAAATAATATAAGGCTTGACCATAACTCCCTTATTTGCAAATAGTGTCATTGCTTGCATTAATTGAATTGGAGTAACAAGAATACCTTGTCCAAACGAAGCATTCGCAAGTTCAGATTCATAATTAAAATCTATAAGTCCTGTTGCTTCTCCTGGAAGTTGAATACCTGTCTTACTATTAAAACCAAGTTTCTCATAAAAATCCGTTAACTTGGAAACTCCAAGTTTTAAACCTAAACCTGTTGCCGCGACATTAGAAGAGTATTTAAAACCAGTATCATAGGTAATCTCTCCCCATCCAGAATTATTAAAATCTTTTATTCTTGTGCCATCTGCCAAAGTAACCGCACCAGACATGAATTTATCTTCACCGTTATAAAGATCATTTTCTATTGCTCCTAACCAGGAGAATATTTTCATCGTACTTCCAGGTTCAATTTGATATCCAACAAGAGGATTCACATAACTAGTAATTCCCTCTAAAGTATTTGGATTAAAAGTAGGATTAGACGCACTTCCAATAATCTCACCCGTCTTTGCATTCATCACCGCAAACATTGCCCAATCTAAATTTTTGTCCTTAGAAAAATTAGTAATCGCATTCTCCAATATATTTTGGACATCCGTATTTAATGTTAAATAAATATCACTACCACTAATAGCTGCTTCTTCATAAGTATCGCTGGTTGGCATTTTATAACCATAAGCGTCTTTTTGATATTCGATATATCCATCTGTTCCCTGAAGTTCTTTATCAAAATATAATTCAATTCCCATTTCTCCAGTAATACGCCCTTGGTCATCATTTCTAGCATACCCCAAAATATAAGATGCCCAAGAAGAATTTATATATTGACGCTTTTTAGCCAATGTTTCAAATTCAATTCCTGGTAAATCTAAACTTAGAATTGCTTGACGCTCATCCTCGGTAACATATCCCCAAGTTCCAAGCTCCACTTGATATAAGTTTTGACTAAAATAGCCAACTAAAGCTTCCCGACATTTTCCTTTGCTTTCTTCGGATTTAGCTAAAATATTACATAAACTTTCCGCTGTTTTTTCTTTTTCAACTACATGCTGTGGATTCGACATATTGGTAGTCCGAGACGGTGAAAGAATTGCAAAAATCTTATAAGAATTCGCATTCTTTGCCAAAGGTTTTCCATCTACATCATAAATAATGCCTCGAGAAGCATACAACGTCTCCTTCTTGGTATTTCTACTATTTGCAAACTCCGTTAGATTAACGCCATCCACACTATTACTCAAAACAACATAACTTAATTTAATAAGAATTGCACTGAAAAAAAGACCGACAACCAGCATCGTCAGCTTCAAATTCAAATGTACTCTTTTTTGAAGTCTTCCTCTGGATTTTTTCATATGCGCTCCTTTTATTATTCGTTTATATTTTTGATGTTATTATTATTATAAGACATTCCCTTAGACATTGCAACTTCCTGAATTTTATCAAGGCTTGCTAACTCATCAACTTGCATACTTAAAGATTCGTTAATACCCTCTTGAGTAGCAATCTTACTTTTAATTTGTTCTAAAGTAATATTTGTTTCAGAAAGTACAGCTTTAGATAATACTGTAGATACAGGAAAAAGAACTATCGCGATAACTAATAAAACATAAAGCATTTTCTCTCCCTTTAACATTTTAATCGTTGTTTTATTTCTCTTTTTCATTTTTATCATATCCTTTCTACAATTCTAAGTTTTGCACTGGCACTCCTTGAGTTTTCTTTTAATTCTTCTGTACTTGGAAGAATTGGTTTTCTATTTATTAATCGAATTTTAGGTTGATACTCTTGTGGTATATTAGGAAGTCCCTTAACCATTGGATCAACTTCACTATATTTTTTGAAGATTTGTTTTACTAACCTATCTTCTAAAGAATGGAAAGTTACTACTACGAGGCGTCCTCCAGGATTTAAAAAGTCTATAGCATCTGGTAAAGCACGTTCAATATCTTGTAGTTCTTGGTTAACTTCCATCCGAATTGCTTGGAAAATATTTCTTTCAGGATGTTCCTTATAAAAATACTTTGCGCCTACAGCACTTTCAATAATATCCACAAGTTCTTTTGTCATAGTAATTTTCTTATGAGTACGAGCATTTACTATTTCCTTTGCAATAAACGCACTTCTCTTTTCTTCGCCATATTGAAAAAAAATATCTCTAAGCTTTTCATAAGAATAGTCATTCACAACATCAATAGCTGATTTTTCTTCTCGATTATCCATTCGCATGTCTAAGACTTCATCCCTCATAAAACTAAAACCACGATTTTCATCAAGTTGGGGAGAAGAAACTCCAAGATCAAATAATATCCCGTCTACTCCCGTCACTCCAATTTCCAATAAAC
>CAQRXS010000041.1 GCA_948874605.1 uncultured Bacilli bacterium
CTTCAATGAAAGCAGTGATAAAACCAAAAGAACAAAATATTTCATATTTAAACTTGTAGCTTTATAGGCCTCCAATAGTTTAAAAAAACTTTTGTAAATGAATTCCAATTTTAATGTTTGGATTGGTATTCTGGATTAATTTTTGAGCATTATCTAAGTACTCTTTTTCTTCACTAACTATACTTCTAACTTCCGTATAAATATTTAATTTTTTATGGAGATATTTTGAAGTCTAATTTCTAGTATTATTCATTAATATCTCTACTTAATTCTATTTTTTAGTTCTATTGTTGATAGTAATTTTATCTAAATATGTATGGATAAATTTATAATACTCTTCTTTATGAGCATTGTAGCCATTTATAATGTCATTTGCAACTTTGTAAGCGTTGTCAAAATCTTCTTTTGTAATCATTTTATTGTCTAACATTTCTTTTAGCTCTTTATCATCCATTATAGTAGCCTCTTTGTATGCTGGTATACAAACATCTAATTTCATATCTATAAAAAATGGATTATCTTCATTATAAAAGTTATTTAATCTCGTAATATCAAAATAACTTTCAATCAAATTATTCTTATTATCAAACATTACGGTTAACCACCAGTTTTTATTTTTAGGCGCGACAATAATATTTTTATACCCATTGTCTGCAATTTTAACTTTTCCTATAGGTGAATCTACTTCAAGTGGTGAAGCTACTTCTTCCATAGTTAGTAAGCAGACTTTTCCTTCAAAATAGTTATTTTTAATATCTTCTATCTGAATAAATTTGCGTTTTAATCTTTTCCAATCATTTCTTTTTAAATCTTTTATTTCAAAATGAGGATGCTTATCATTCTGTAGTTTTATTCTAGTAAAATATTCTTCTTCATTTTCTCCAGTTAAGTAAGCTCCACATTTTATTTGGACTTTGAGTGACGAATAATTTGTTTTAAGAGAAGATAGATAGATTTCATCTTCATGTACTAATTCTTTACATTCCTCTATTGCTAATTGTAAGGCTTTTGTAGCATAGCCTTTTTTTCTATGATTTGATAAAATTGCATAGCCTATGTGTCCTGGGCCTTTTTTTAAAAATTCATTTAGAGAATGTCTAATTTTAACTAATCCGACAATTTTATCTTCATCCCATAAGAAATAATATGTTTCAGGAACATAACCTGGAGGTAGATTTTCTCCTTTTGAATGGCTAATGAGTTTTGGAATTACATCATTTAAGAATTCTTCTTCAGTCACATTATAATATTTATTTTCAAAACCATTTTCATTTTTGGGAATTTGCTTTATGACTTCAAATTCTTTTTTATAGTCTTCTTTATTTACTTTTTTTAAATAAATCATTTTAATTCTCCTTGGATTATTTTTTAAATATCTCTATTATAATTTTCATTTATTGATTTGTAATATGGCCTTGAGGCATTTTCTATTTTGTATAGTTCCCCTTTTTTTGCCATACTAATGTTTTTGTGTGCTGGTTCTATATGTGAATCTATATTATCTGCAAAGTTAATGATTATTACTTCTAACATTTTAGGAAGAACTAGTGCACCCCATTCGCTATATTCATTCATGTGACTTCCTATCATGTGTAACGCTTGGTTCTTAAATGTTTCACTTATTTTATAAGCACTTAAATAGTTTTCAACGATATGTACTCCTTCATAGGAATGTCCTAATAAAGCGGCAGAATTACCATTATGAAAATCCGATACGCTTTTATCAAAATCTTTATATTCTTCTGTTTTTCCTATATCATGTAGTAAACTTCCAAAAATAATCAAGTCTACATCAACTTCTAAATTTGGATATAACTTACATATGGCAAAAGCATTTTGGGTCACGCAATAAGTGTGGTATAATAAGCCCCCTTTAAAAAAATGATGCGAACCAGGTGTTGCAGGTTTATTCATTAATTTTTCTTTGTAATCCTGATAAATTTTTTGAACTACTTCTTTTAATATTGGATTTTTTATTTTTTCGCTATACTCTAAGCATTGATTAAATATTTTGTTTAAGTCCATAGATTTTCTACCTCTCTCACTTTCCTAAATATTATAGCATAATTTTTGGTTTCATTCTTCTTTAAATAGAAAAAGAGAAACGTTTATATATTTTCGTCTCTCAATGAATTTAAAATATTTTCTTTTTTGATTTTTTTTACAGAATACCACATTGTTATTAATACAACTAAGAATACACCCATGATAGATAAAAAGATAGATTTCCAAGGAATAATTACTCTTCCAAAAGAATATACACCACCAATTGAACTGTTAATTAATAAAACGAACACATAAGATACTGGTAACGCATAGAATAATGACTTTAATCCAAAGAATAAACTTTCAAAAAATATCATACGATTAAAACCTTTTGGTGAAAGTCCTATGCTTCTTAACATTGCAAATTCTTTTTTTCTTAAATGGATGCTAGTATGAATCGTATTAAAAACACTTGTCACTCCTGTTAAAGTTACTAATGTAATGAAACCATACAATAAGATTTTTAAAGCAAGAATGCTATTTTTTTCTTGTTCCATTTGAATTTTAGGGGAGTAAATATTTACATCGTTTGAATTACCATAAGATTTATCCAACTCTTCATATAATTTTTGATAATCTTTGCTAACTATTGTTAAATATTTGTAAGGACTTTCTGCACTTAAAAGATCATCTTTTTTTGCCATAGTTTGTGATATGAAAATGATCGGACTACTAGTTTCATATGGTAAGTATTTTAGTAGTTCTGGAGCTTCTCTAATAAGAGATATGGAATAATCTTTACACACTTGTTCTTCCTCTTGATAGCTACAAAGATTTAAAGCAGAAACATTTTCATTCCACAGTTCTGTTTGATAGGTTTTTCGACTGTTTTTTTCGTACATCGTAAACTGGATTTGATTTAAAACTAATATATTCCCTTTTTCTGTTTTTGTATCCTCTACAAGTGAATTATAGACATCATCATCTAGAATGATAGCAAATAAATTACCATATTCTCCGTCCAGGCGATTCATCATATAATTATAATATTTTTCCGAATATGATGATTCATCGAATAACTTATACCACACTTGTTTTTCCTGAACTTGATAAGATTTTTCTATTAATGAGTTTTGTTTTATTTCCTGCAACGTTTTTTCTTTTGCATACACGGCAATATCATATTCTTGATAATCTGCCATATTTGTTATACGAAGTCCTAAATCTAGATAGGTACTAAAGGAAATAAATAATACAATACTTATAAATAAGGATAGTAACGTTATACGGTATTTTCTTTTATTACGTTTCATATTTTTTAAGGCAATTTCGCCTTCCATTCCAAAGACTTTACGAATCCATTTGGGAGTTTTGACTTTTCGTCTTGGAATTTTTATTTCATCATTTTCACGAATCATTTCTATTGAACTCACTTTGCTAGAACGATGAGCTGGAATAAAAGCTGAGAAATAAACGACTAGTATCATAAAGCATACTGGTATAAAGACATATAGGAAATCAACGGAAAATTTTAGTGTTCCCCATGTTTCACCTACTAAATGATCTAATATGTTTACTGTGACATAGATTCCTAGAAAAGCGGCCATTATGCCTAATACAATTCCTATTGTGCCTACCAAGAATGCTTCAAAAAATACTGTGTATTTTATTTGCTTTGGTGTTGCGCCTAAGCTAGAATAAAGACCAAACGATTTTTTTCTTTCCATAGTTGAGATAGCAAATGAATTGTAAATTACAATAATACATCCTACGCTTAATAAGGTAAGACCAATAAGTAAGACTGATACAATGGCGTTGTTTACATTGTTATATCTAGAAACTCCATAATAGTATAATAAAGAATCATTTGTGTTACATGTTGCAGACTTATATAGTCCACAAATTTCACTTGTTTTTTCGTAAGTTTTTTTGACATCTTTATATGAGACATAAACACGATAATTCGCTATTGTTTTTTCATTGGTAGTAAAAGCCATGTATCCTGGAGCAGAATAATCTTCTTGATTACTTCTACTAATAAAGCCAACAACTTTGTAAGTCTTTTTTTGTTTTGGAATTATTTTTTCTGTAGATACAAGCTCTTGATTTTTATACTCGGAGCACCAAGCTATGTTATTACTATATATTTCCTCTTCATCAAACATTCTTGGCCCTATTTCTAAAGTAATTTCATCTCCTATTTTATAAAATAATTCCCCATTACTTTTTAGATGCTCAGGCAAAACAATTTCATCTTCTGTTTTTGGCATTCTACCTTCCGTTATTGTCTCTTGTTCTAGAAAGCTTTGATCGGCAGAAGCAATAAAAATATAAGGTTTATAATTGTTTTTACTAGGTACATTTGCAAAGCCTACGGTTCCATAAGAATAAGTATTCGCAAAGTTTATATTTAATTCTAATTCTTCTTTTTGTTCTTTTGTTAAATTGTCGAAATACGCGTGATGACTTCCATTAAATTTTATGGCATCTAGACGCATTGCTTCTAAAAATGTGGATGTTAATAATCCTACACCAACCAACAAAGAAGTAGATAAAATAATACCAATGATTGTTACAATTGTTCTTTTTTTATTCATTGTAAGATGCTTTAAGGTTAAGCGATTTAATATTTTCATGCCCCCACCTTTTCATCTTGAATAATTTTTCCGTCTTCTATCGTTATAATTCTTCCAGCATGCATCGCTAGACTTTCATCGTGAGTAATCATAATAATAGTTTGACCATATTTTTTATTTGAAATCTCTAGTAATTCCATAATTTCTTCACTAGACTTGGAATCTAGATTTCCAGTTGGTTCATCCGCTAAAAGTAATGAAGGATGATAAATTAAGGAACGCCCTATACTAACTCTTTGTTGTTGACCACCAGATAATTCATTCGGCAAATGATTTACTCGGGATTCTAGTCCTAATGTACGAATTAATTCCGTTAAGTATTTTTCGTCAGGCTCTTTTCCATCCAACATAACTGGAAGTGAAATGTTTTCTTTCACATTTAGGATAGGAATTAAATTATAAAATTGATAAATTAATCCTACTTGACGACGTCTAAAAATTGCTAGATTGTTTTCGTTTAGTGAAAAAACATCGTTACCTTCTACATATACATGTCCACTTGTAGGTCTATCTACTCCTCCTAAAATATGAAGAAGTGTACTTTTGCCTGAACCTGAAGCACCAACAATGGCCACGAATTCTCCTTTTTCAACAGAGAATGAAACATCATCTAAAGCAACTACTTTGGCATCTCCTTTGCCATATGTTTTACTTAAATGACTTACACTTAAAATTTCCATAAAATCTTCCTTTCTTGAACTCATTATACTAAATGCATATGACAATCAAGTGACGAATTTCGTGACAATTTTGTAATTTACAAAGTTATAAGTTATACCACATTCTTATAAAAGTGAATCGTAAATATAGAGTATTCGTGTTCTTTACTTTTTACTTTTATTGTCGCATTCATTCTGTCGAATATACTTTTTGAGAGATTAAGCCCGATTCCTACACTGTCTTTTGCATCACTTGATTTATAAAATCTTTCAAAGATATGAGGAATGTCTTTTTTCTTAATACCACAGCCATAATCTTTTATTGTGAGCTCAACAAACATTGGATTTTCGGAGGCAGTTATTTCTATTTTCCCATTTACTTTGGAATGCTCTATACCGTTTTTTACAATGTTTAAAATTGCTTCTTTCGTCCAAACATAATCGCCAATAATTGTTGTAGATTCTTGAATTTGTACCTGAGTTTGAATGTTTTTGGAAACAATTTGTAATTCTAATTCTTCTAATATTTCTGGAATTAAAAATTCTAAATTAAGATTTTCTTTCTTTAACTCTATCATACCGCTTTCTATTTGACTCACTTTTAATAAATTAATTACAAGTGTTTGCATATGACTGATAACTTGCGATTGCCTAGTTAAGAATTCGTCTCTTGTTTTACTATCCATTAAAGGATTTGATAAAGCTTCATTTATGATGGAAAGACTTGTAATTGGCGTTTTTAATTGATGAGAAATATCAGCTAAGGTTTTTGACAATTCTTTTGATGCTGTATTAGAATGTTCTAAAGCATTTTTTAATCTGCTCGTAACTTTCATTAAATCATTTTGTAAACTTTCTAAATCCCCACTTTGAAAATCTTTTAAATCTACTTTAATTTCATCGGATAAAAGAGAAAATAAATATTTATCTATTTTTAGAATTTCTTCTTTGCGCTTTTTTTCTACCATATAAAAATAAAGAATTAAAAATATTAAAAATACTATATAAAAGGAAAAAAAAGTTGCAAAAAATGTATATTGGAAGTTGTGGATATTTTCTAAATATTCTAGGGATTCTAAAGAGGTTAAACCATATTTTTTTAATGTGTTTATACCTAATTCTGTTTGTCTTGGTTCCGCTAATATTTTTACGATTTCTTTTTCTAGTTCTGGATGATTTTTCATTAAATTCCCAACTAACATGGCATTATTTTCTATGAATTCTGTTTTTACTCTTTGGTAGAGTGCAAATGTTAGGAAAGTTCCTAAAAGAAAGAAAATTAAAAGTAATAGCAGAAATTTTTTAAGATTCTTTTTCATACATCTTCTCCTATTTTATAACCTACGCCTCGAACGGTCTCAATTATTTTAGGATGCATAGGATCATCTTCTATTTTCTCTCTTAAGCGTTTTATATAAACAGTAAGTGTATTATCATTTACGTATGCTTCGTTTACATCCCATATGTCTGCAAGTATTTTTTCTCTTGTAAAAACAACACTCGGATTTGTTGCAAGAATTAGTAATATTTTGTATTCCATGGTTGTTAAAAAAACATCCTTACCATTTTTTAATACTTTGGCACTGCTAGTATCAATAGTGATATTCGCTAATTTCATAAACGTACTCATTACATTTTTGCTTCTTCTTAAAACATTTTTCATTCTTGATATTAATTCTCTTGTCTTAAAAGGTTTTGTAACATAATCATAAGCTCCTGCATCTAGGCCTTGCACGATGGAAACTTCTTCGTCATTTGCAGTTAGACAAATTACTGGCACACTATCTTTTATTTTATTCAGTACTTCAAAACCATGAATATCTGGAAGGTTCAAATCTAATAAAACTAAATCGAAAGTATGGGATTTACATTTTGTAATTGCATCTAATCCAAGACTTACTGTATCCACTGTAAATCCTTCTGTTTCTAAACAATATTTTAACCCCATTAATATGGAAGAATCATCTTCGACAATTAAAACGTTTCCAAGCATACAATCACTCATTTCTACCCATGATTATAACATGAAAGAAAAGAAAAAAAATGACGAATTTGTCATCTTTTCCGTGGAAACTAAAATTCATTTTTTAAAGTATTATTTAAAAATTCTGATAAACTTATTTCTTTCTCGTTTACTATAACGCGATTAACATTTTTTCCGTTCACAGTTAATTTTCCATTAAGGATATCGTATTCAATACAACAGCGATCCAAAATTTCTATTTTTTCGTTTTTTTGAACTAACTTTGGAACATTAAATAGCATGCAACATTCATTGCCTATATTTTTTTCTTTCTCAAGAAACATATGACCACAGTAAAGACACATATGTTTTCGATGAGGAGTATAAGCGAATACTCCATTGTCTGTGTGGTAGTGTCCACAATGAGAACATGTTACTTTTTCTACAAGAATATCATTTAGTTTGGATAACATTGTTCCACCTAAATCTTTATACGTTAAAATACAATTATCATAAACTAAAGTTCCATTAAATACTTTATTATTTATATATATTTCAGGTTTTCTATTTTCTAAAATATTTGTATAAATAATTTTTAAATCTTTTAAAGGATTATTTTTTATATCAAGTTTATTATTATATAGGCTTTTTTCTTTACATAAACATTCTTCTAGTTTATTTCCTTTTTTATCTGACGCAAAAGATTTATGAAGCGTGCAATAGTATTGTGGTGTACCGTTTCTTAGTTTTCCGATATATTCAATATTACAATTCATAAGTTTCCTCTTTCATTATATCAATGCTTCTTTTAGATAACTTTCATTCGATAAACACTACCTCTTACGGTAACTAATAAATCAATTTTAGTGGCGTTTTTTACTTCTTCTGGAACTTCGAAAATCCATGAATTTTCTAATTCTTTTGGAGTTACATCAACAACTTTTATCGTTTTTTTTGTATTATCTACTTCATAATATATTTTTAGAAAGTCTGTTGCAAAATTATTACTTCCTCTTCGTGCTTTATAATATTCTGTATAGGTATCCATAGAAAGCATGTTTTCTAAAATTAATAAATACTTTGATGATTTGGCAGAAATACGATTTTTTAATTTATTTCCATAAGTATATTCGTAAGATTTTTGGACTAAACTTTTTTTAATTTGTACTTGTACTAGTCCTAATCTTGTTCCAGATAATTCTAATATTTTATAAAAGTCTGTTGTTTTAATTTCTTTGTTTTCAGCAATGGTTTTATAATTTAGCTTAACTTGTTTATAAATTGGAGTGATACTTCCTATTTGATATGTAACTGATTCTAGAATTTTAAAGTTTATTTCTTTTTTTATTAATTCTTCATCTATTTCGTATGTTAAAACATAGATGTTTTCTGTTCCTGGAAGTACACGTGTATCTCTTGTATATGGTATTCCAAGATCAGCAAAGTAACCACTTCGGTCTAGCGTTGGTAAAATAGAACGTCTTGCAACTTCTACTCGAAAGTTTTCAATGTCTAAAGTCGAAGTTTCTTTGGTGGCATTCTTAATTTTTAAAGCAATAGCCATGTAGTATTTTCCATCAATGATATTTCCACCTAAATCAAGATTTGATAAAACAGAATCTACAACTGAAATCGTGAGCCCATTATGATTCATTTTCTGTGATTGACGAAATGTCTTATGAAATACGCCATAATTTAAATATAGTAATGTGCCAAATATGGTGAGAATGAATACTGTCATAATTGTAAAAATTATTTTATTTTCTAAAACATAATACCTAAATTCTCTTATAAATCTTCGGGCTGTTCGTTTATATTTATAAGCGTCTTTGCCAATGATAAGTTCAAATTCTTCCGAGTCTATATCGGTAATTTCTAGTTCTTTGGCATCTTCTTCGAAATTAAATTTTTTAATATCAAATCCAATTCCACGCATACCAGTATAGGCGATGAAAATAAATTGGGGAATATATACGATCCAAGAAATGTCACGATACATTCTTACTGTTTGTGCTTCCATGTCTCCTGCTTCGATTAATTCTAAAGCATTGTGACATACAGAGATTAAAATAAATAATAAGATATAATAGATTAGTATAAATAGATATAGTTTTGAGTCTTTTTCTTTTTGGCGCATTAGAAAATATACAGCTAAGACTAATAACACCACCAGAATTATGGCAATGTACATAAAATAGTTTATATACGATGCGGCAATGTTAGTAATGTTGGTATAGTAATTTGCTGAAACGTAGCTACTTAGAAATGTCGCGATTGCTCCTGTTCTTATACATAAGTATATTAATGGAACACATAATAGCAAATGAATGAGTTTAAAATGCTTGATAAAAAAAGCATACGGTTTCTTTAGTACCATAATCACACGCCCTTTGTTATAATCATACCATTTTTTCCCATAAGAAAAAAGCATTATTTTGTTGGAATTTTTAAAGAAAGAAGTTTACAAAAAATGCTTATTTAAAATTTGACACTAAAAAGTTCAAGTAAATCATCTATAATTAAATTAACCAAAAATGAATTATAGAAATAATGTGATTTGCTTGAACAATAATGATTTTACTAAGCAAAAAGAGAAATGTTAGTGAAATAAAAAGGCAATAACTTTACTTACGTTAGTTTGCAAAATTATTGCTTGAATGGG
>CAQRXS010000042.1 GCA_948874605.1 uncultured Bacilli bacterium
CTAAGCCTAGTGATTTAATTAAAGAACCTTATGTATTCGAATTTTTGGGCATTAAGGAACAAAAACCTTTACTTGAAAAAGATTTGGAGTATAGATTGATTAAACATATTGAAGATTTCTTACTAGAACTTGGAAAAGGATTTATGTTTGTTGGTAGTCAACAAAGAATAACTATTAATAATACCAATTATTATGTTGATATGGTTTTCTATAATAAGTTTTTAAAGTCGTATGTTTTAATTGATTTAAAAATGAATGATTTAAAAACTGAAAATCTAGGACAAATGAACTTATATCTTAATTATTATAAACATGTTGTGAATGAAAAAGATGATAATAAACCAATAGGAATTATACTTTGTGCAGAAAAAGATAATGTAATGATGGAATTTGCTTTAAATGGTATTTCAAACAATTTATTTGCATCAACATATACTTACTATATTCCAGATAAAGAAATGTTAATAAATGTAGAAAAAGTACTAAATGATAATAATTGAATAGCATGTTATAAGGTAAGTTGAGAATAAGAGGAAATGAGGAGATAAGTGTCATGAAAACAATTAAGACTATTGATTTATGGACTGAAAAAGACGAAAATCATTATGAATGTTTTAATGGAGCATTTGTAGATGGATTTGAAAATAATAAGGTGCCATTTGAAGAATATAAAATAATTAGAAATTGTAATTGTATTATTACGGTAAGTTTGAATAATATACATATAAGCAATAAGCATAATGCAGTTATATTTTATAAAAATAAGATTCCCGTTAGACTAATAGTGATTAATAAAAATACAAATATTGATAAGTGTATCGATATAGCACTAAATCAATACTTTGAAGACAATATATTAAAAGATTACTATAATAAATTAAACATTAAATGTTCTGTTATAGATATGAAAGAAAAATCTATTTTTAAGGCAAAGGATAATATTACAAAAGAAATAGATGTTGGATCTTGTGATAGATGGAAACTTTTGTATAATATGTTAAAGGGAAGTTATACTGAAAGTGATACACAATATGGTAATTTTGAGAGTGATAAATATGAATTTATACCTAATTTATGTATAAAATATGAATTAATAACAGATGAAGAAAAGTTTGAAATTGAACATCAATGTGCTTTTATAAATGCAATAAAAACAAGATTGATACCTATTCAAGAAAATTCAGATTTAACTAAATAGAGGAAGAAATATAGTGAGTGATGAACAATATATTGATAGGTTTTATGCAAATAGTGGATATCAAGGTATAAATAAAGTTTTCTCAATTTGAATTTTAGTAATAGAACATGTGATTAGTCAATTAAGAAAATTTAAAATATTAGACAAACGTTACAGGAATTCCAAGTCTTCGTTTATTAAGGGTGCTATTTTTTAATGTTTTATATATAATTATAATTTTCTTTTTGTTTGATTTCAAGTTTTGCAAGATGTCTATTAATTCTTATAAGTTTTCTAAATTGAAGAGTTTATTTGGAAATATTATTTTCTGACAAAATTGTAAGGAAAACTTTATATTAAGTATGTTATAATTTTCTAGTGGTGATAATATGCAAAGGTATAATCCAACAATAGAAATGGGCTTAACACAGGAGGAAGTGTCAGAAAGGATTCAAAGTGGACTTGTCAATTTTGATAATCAGCCTAAAACCAAAACAATCAAGCAAATAGTTTTTAGTAATTTTTTTACTTATTTTAATTTTTTAAATATTGCTTTAGGAGCGGCAGTTTTTCTTTCTGCATTATTAAATCATCAGCTTTTAAATGGGCTTAAGAATTGTCTTTTTATGGGTGTCATTATTATTAATTCTATTATAAGTATTATTGAAGAGATTATTTCTAAGAAGATTATTGACAAACTTTCGATGTTATCTGAGTCTAGTGTTGTGGTAATACGTGGAGGCGAAGAAGTCGAGGTAGGTTTAGAAGAGATTGTTTTAGATGATATGATTCGTCTTAATTCCGGACATCAAGTTGCGGCTGACGCGATTATTATTGATGGATTCGTAGAAGTAAATGAATCTTTGTTAACAGGTGAGCCAGATGCAATCGTTAAGAAAAAAGGAGATATGGTATTATCTGGCTCTTTTATTGTAAGTGGTGAATGTTTTGCTCGGGTAGAGCATGTTGGTCTTGATAATTATGTATCACAGATTTCAAAAGAAGCGAAGTATGAAAAAAAGGTGAATTCAGTCATTATGAATTCTTTTGAAAAACTCTTAAAAGTGTTATCTATTTTAATTATACCAATTGCAGTTATTATGTATTTTAGTCAGCTTCAGGCAACAAATGGAAATATTGCAGAATCTATTTTTGCAACCGTTGCAGCGCTTATTGGCATGATACCAGAGGGACTTGTTTTACTTACTTCTTCTGTGATGGCGGTTAGTGTAATACGCTTATCAAAATATAAAGTTTTGGTTCAGCAATTATATTGCATTGAGGCACTTGCAAGAGTAGATGTAATATGTCTTGATAAAACTGGAACACTTACAGAAGGTAGAATGAGAGTTGTTGATTTTTTTCCTTTTGAGAGTCATAAGAAAGAAGAATTAGAAGATATTTTATGTTCTTATAGTCAAAATACTAAAGACAATAATTTTACTATGGTAGCTTTAAAAGAATATTTTCAAAAAGAATCTAACTATGAAATGTTACAAAGTATTCCATTTTCTTCCGAGAGAAAATTTTCAGCAATTGAATTTCGTAATAAGGGGACTATATATTTAGGAGCACCTGAGTTTTTAATTACAGAAAAAAATAAGAAGTTAGAAAATATTTTAGAAAAATATCAGGGTGATTTTCGTGTTCTATTAGTCGCGAGAAGTAGTAAATTTAGTAAAAATCCTAAAAATTTAGAAATACTTGGAATTGTTTTAATTGAAGATGTAATTCGCTCAGAAGCTAAACAAACTTTAAATTATTTTAAAGAACAAGGAGTTATGGTAAAAATTATATCTGGCGATAATGTAAATACTGTTTTGAATATTGCTCATAAGGTTGGCTTAGAGCATGTCAAAGGAATAGATGTTGGAGCTTTGACGGAAGAAGAATTGAAAAAAATTGTTTGTGACTATGAAGTATTTGGACGGGTTACGCCAAATCAAAAAAAATGGATTATTGAAGCTTTACAGGAAAGCGGTAGATGTGTTGCTATGACTGGTGATGGTGTAAATGATGTGTTAGCTCTAAAAAAGAGTGATTGCGCTATATCTGTTTCTAGTGGATCTGATGCAGCAAGAAATGTTTCACAATTAGTTTTATTGGATGATAATTTTGATTCCCTTCCAAAGATTGTTGCTGAGGGAAGAAGAACAATTAATAATATTGAAAGAAGTGCATCGCTTTTGCTCGTAAAGACAATTTATACTATTTTACTTATTTTGTTTAGTGTAATCATATCGGCAAAATATTTCTTTATTCCAATTCATTTAACTTTAATTACTACCTTTACAATTGGAACACCATCATTTATTTTGGCTTTAGAACCTAATAATGATTTAGTAAAGGGTAACTTCTTATTAAAAATTGTAAGTAGAAGTTTGCCCGCTGCTTTAACGGTAGTATTTAATGCTATTCTAGTAACATGTTTCGCATCTGTATTTCATTTAAGTCATGAAATTTTGAGTTCTATCTGTGTATTTTTAACAGCTGTTACAGGATTTATTTATCTTTATAAAATATGTAAGCCCCCAACAATTCTTAGAGTCGTTTTGTTTAGCGTTATGTTATTAGGCTTTTGTTATTGTTTAATTTTCCAAACTGAATTTTTTAATCTAGTACCGATATCTTACGCAAGTGCATTAATAGGATTTGTTCTTTCTATTGATTCTTTGTATATTTATCGCAGACTGAATCATTTTATTTCTAAGCTTTTTCATAAGCTCGATCAAACGATTTCTATTGAGTACTAACTTAAAGTGTTTTACTTTAAGTTTTTTTTAGTTACAGTATATGTATGATTTTTTTAGTAAAGGAAGGGTTTGTTTAAGCTCTTTTTGGGTTTCATAGTCATATGCCCTAACGAAAATGTGATATTTGTGTAAAATACCTAAGAGGAGGAAAGATTATGTTGTTTGAAAATACTGATTTTAATTATGAAATAAGTTTATTTCCTATACCTGGTAGTGATTTTACGAAAGAACTAAGAGCTAATAAATTTGTATCTCCAGAAGAGGGATTCTTACGTGGTAATCTTATGGCAGATGAATATGTTCCTTATAGGAATTTGACTTATTTTAAATTAAAACCAGAAAATGAAAGAGATGCTTTATTATTTCAATTAATGGCATTCTCATTTGCAATAAATGATATGAATCTTTATTTGGATTTACATCCAGAAGATGAGAATGCTTATCGTTTATTTCAGAAATATATAACTGAGAAAAATGAAATTGAAAAAATGTATGTTGAGAAATTCGGACCAATGACAATTACTGAAACACAAGGTGAATCCTATAATTGGCTTAAGAATCCTTGGCCTTGGGATAATGAGGGAGGATCTAAATATGTTTAAATATGTGAAACATTTAAATTATCCGGTAAATATTAAGAAAAAAGATTTAAAAATGGCAAAATATTTATTAACTCAATTTGGGGGAGCAAATGGGGAACTTGGAGCCTCTTTAAGATATTTTAGTCAAAAATTTTCTATGCCTGATGAGAAAGGAAAAGCTTTACTAAATGATATTGCTACAGAAGAACTTGGACATTGTGAAATGATTTGTTCTATGGTAAGTCAGTTAACCAAAAATGCATCTATCGAAGAAATGGAAGCTGCTGGTCTTGGTAGTATGTATACGGAACATGGCAAGGGAGTTTATCCATCCGATTCTTTTGGAAATCCTTTTACAGTCACTTATTTTGCTGTTACTGGTGATGTTTTAGCAGATATTTCAGAAGATATGGCTGCTGAGGAAAAAGCAAGAGCTATTTATGAAAATTTAATTAATATGACAAATGATCAAGATGTAATAGGCGTATTATTGTTCTTACGTCAAAGAGAAATTGTTCATTTTAATCGTTTTAAAGAATTATATGATTATTATAAGAAAAAAGGATATTAAATAAAAGGCATGATTTTTCATGTTTTTTAAAATTTTTATTCTTTCTTTTTTCTGTTGTAAAAAAGCCTTTTTTGTGGTATGTTCTATATAGAAATTAAATTAGAAAAGAGGAAAAAAAATGGATGAAAAGAAGGATATGAAATCTACGACTTCACGGAAATCTAGTAGTGGGAATAAAAGAGTGGCTTCTAAAAGCGCAAGTAATGTGAAAAAAACTTCTGGGACGAAAAAAACTACTGCTTCGAAGAGAACCTCTACGGTAAAGAAAAATACTTCATCTAAAGTTAATCATGATAAAGAAGTAGTAGCAGAAAAGATAATTGAAACGAAAGTAGAAACAGCGCCAAAAGTGGATAAAAAAAGTGAGAAAGAAGAAACAACAATATTTGTTCTTCGCGTAGTGAGTATTATTTTAGCAGCTATTCTTGTTGTTGTGGCTGGAGTAAAAATGTTTATTCAAGTGAGAGAAAATAATTACTCTAGTTATTGGGAAAATAAGAGTTATTTGGTAGAAAATAAACTAGCTAAGCAAATTTCTTGTGAGGATATCTCTAATGTAATTCAACAAGGAAATAAATTTGTTTTAGTTACCTATTTTGGGAATGCAGATATGTCAGAAGAAGAAACGAAAATTATAGAAGAGGAATTTGAATTAGAAAAAAGTTTAGCTAAATTAATTAAGCAAAATAAGCTAGAACAAGATTTTTATGTATATCCTTTAATTGATAATTGTAGACCAATTGCGCTTCAAAATTTACAAGTAAGTGATTTAGATAACGCACCTATTATCTTATATTATCGAGATGGAAAGCTGGAATATAAGGTAGAACGTGAAGATGAATTAATGATTCATGAATCAGACTTTGTCAAATTATTAGATATTTATGAAATAACAAAATAGAGAGTAATCTCTTTTTTTGAAAGGAATTTTATTATGTTACATATTGTTTTATTTGAACCCGAAATACCAGGAAATACTGGAAATATAATGCGTACTTGTGTCGCGACACATACACATCTTCATTTAATTAAGCCTCTTGGTTTTTCTTTAGATGAAAAATATATTCGTAGGAGTGGTGTGAATTATATTGATGACTGTTCTTATACGGTTTATGAGAATTGGGAAGATTTTGAAAGTAAAAATAAAGGGCAATTTTTTTTCTATACGAGATATGGACATAAACCTCATTCTTCTTTTGATTATTCAAACAAGGATGAGAATATATATTTGATTTTTGGAAAAGAAAGTACAGGCATTCCACTTCATATTTTGAAACCTCATCTTGAATCCTGTTCGAGAATTCCTATGACGGATAAAGTAAGAGCTTTAAATCTTTCTAATTCAGTTGCAATTGTTTTGTATGAGGCTTTAAGACAACAAGATTATTTAGATTTATTATTTGATGAGCCTCATAAAGGCAATTCTTTTATAGAAGATTATGAGGAATAATATGCATTGTAAGAGATGTGGAAAAGCACTGGGAACCGATAGAGGAATTTGTCCCTTTTGTGGAGCAATGATGACCAAAAATCAATTAGCTCAATATAAAAAAGATAAGCAAGAAAATATGTTTAAACCAGAATATATTACTGAAAAATATGGAGAAAAGCCTGTATATTATGAAAAAAGTGAAATAAAGGAAAATAAAATAATTGGTTTCATTGTAATTTTAGGAATTTTATTAGCTCTTTTTCTAATCACATTATTATTCGTATTAAATAAATAATTTTTCACAAACTATAGCAAGAGGGATGTTTATGGATTTACTTGTTATGTGTGTGAAAATTTTTTTTGCGAGAATTTTAGATGTTACGATTTCTACTTTTCGTCAAAGCGTGATGTTAAAAGGTAAATATTTTATTAGTACAATCCTTGCTTTTGTCGAAATTATGATATGGTTTTTGGTAGCTAGAGAAGCTTTGTTAATCGCGATAGATTCTATTTTTATTCCTATTTCTTATTCTTTAGGGTATGCAACGGGAACACTTTTAGGAAGTTTTTTGTCTCATAAACTTTTAAATGGTGAAGTTGGTGTTCAAATTATATCGGATGAAAACAATAAAGAATTGGTAAATGCTTTAAAAATGAGAGGATATGGGTTAAGTATTTTGCATATGGAAAGTGGATTTAACAGCGAACCTCGATTAATGATATTTGTGGAAGTAAACTCAAAAAGTTTAAAAAAATTAGAAAAGTTAATTTTGAAAAATGACCCGAATGCTTTTATTGTTATTAGTGATACAAAAAAAGTTTATAATGGTACTTTAAAATAAATGTCTATAAAATGTAAATTGACTTTAGGGGGGGGGGTATCATGTATAATTACCATAGTGGAAAGCTATGGTGTTTTTGTATGAGTTTAAAAAGATTTCGAGAAGAAAATAAAAAGAAATCTCAAATTATAGTATTTACAATTGTTTGTATTCTATTAATAGTTGGAGTAGTTCTATATCAGTCTTATGCTTTATTTGAAACAAAAGATAATTTTAATGTCGTAAGTGGAGGTGTTGAAAATCCAGGTGACCTTTCTTTTGCCTTTTATGTGAATGACGAGATTGTTTTAGAAGCACCTAGTAAAGAAAGTAATCTAGCTCTTTCTGAAAAATCAAATTGTAATAATGGAGTAACCTTAAGTTGGAACGTTGATTCTTGGAATGCTTCTGTTGATTATTCCAATTATGAGAAAGAAAATACTTCGAAAACAAAATGTAATTTAATTTTTAGAGATGCTGTGTATTCTGATTATATTACCTCTTGTGGTGAGAATGGAAATACTGCAGTGGATTGTATGAAAAAATATAGTGATAAAGATTCTACTAATTTGGCATATGATGAAACTGAAGATAACAATTTAAGATATATTGGGTCTAATCCAAATAATTATGTATCATTCAATAACGAATTATGGCGAATCATTGGTGTTATGGAAAATATTGATGATGGAACAGGAAATAAGGAATCTCGAATCAAATTAATACGTGAGGAACCAATAGGCAAATATTCTTGGGATAGTTCGCCTTCTAATATTAATGGTGGCTATGGTGTAAATGAGTGGAGTGTTTCAGATTTGAAATTTTTACTAAATGATTTGTATTATAATCAAAAAAGTGGTCAATGCTATATTGGAGAGAGCGATGCAACTGCTGCTTGTGATTTTACTAATGTTGGTATTCAAGATGAATATAAGAAATATATTGCAATTTCAGTTTGGAATACTGGAAGTAATGGTTCTAATGCATGGGACCAATTAAAAGTACAAGATTTCTATAAATTGGAACGAGGTAATCATACAGGTAAGTTATGTTTAACTGGAAGTGCATATGATTGTAATGACACTGTGACAAGGACAACAACATGGACTGGTCTTGTCGGTCTTATAACACCAAGTGATTACGGATTTGCTACTAGCAACTTATATCCTAACTGTTATAATAATTTTCTTGCGGAATGGTGGAAGGAAGAATTATCTTTTTGTGTGAGTAATAACTGGTTATATAAACCTTTTTATCATTGGACTATTATGCCCCGAAATACAGGATCGGCATATGGTACTTATGCTATCACCGCCACAGGAGCTATAAATAATAATGATGCAGCTAGTGATGTTGATTATGTATTTCCAAGTATTTATTTAAAATCAAGTGTGAAAATCATTTCTGGCAAAGGAACAAAAGAATTGCCTTATCAATTATTTGTATAAAACTTTAATAGAAAGAATTCTCTTCTTTTGTAAAAAAATGTGATAAAATATATAAAGATTTGGTGATTTCTATGCGCAATTTTTTTTATAAAGTTTTAAGATTTTTACAAAATGTTTTTTTCTTTATTTTAGGACTTATTTTTAGTTTTGTACCGACGAAGAAAAAGAAGAAAGAAAAAAATAACACTTATATAAAAAATGAAGCATCTGTTACATCACAGCCAGTTAAGGTATTGGAAAATAATACTATGGAATCTTCTTCTTCTGGCGTTAGAGAAAGATTTTCTGAGTCTTTAAAATATCAACTTTTTTTAGATGAAAAGTTTTTGGAAGAGGAAATTTTGGAAGTTACTGAGAAGATTTATTCTGTTACTCGAAATGAAATTTTACAAGATCATGAAGAGGTTTTTAAAAAGTATCAGAAAAAAATTGTAAAAAAGGTTTTAACACAGGCGGAACCTTTTCAAAATAAAGAGGATGTTCGTGAGTTTATTCAAAAGAAAATTGAAACTGATAAAATGGAAAAATATAAAATAACTTCGTTACCTGATGATACGCCAGTAAAAAGTGAGCAATCTTTTTTCCCTCAAAAAGAAACTAAGAAAAGATTAAATATTCCTTATAAAGAGACGTTAGCTTCTCCTGTTTTTTTAGAAGAACAAACTTTAGAACCAAAATTACAGATGAATGAAGAGGACGCTCCTTTGTTGTTTCCCATCGAAACCAACTCTTTAGAAAAAAAACTTGATGCGATAGAAGAATTAGTTTCTTCACCTCAGTTTGATGATAATGAAAATAAAAAGATAGAGCCAATTTTGAACGAAAGTGTAATAGAAGAACTTAATAAAATAGACGAGCCAGAAGAAAAAAAAGAAAATTTTTCTGAAGTGAAAGAAGTCTCAGTTATACCTATAATGATGGAACCTAAAGTGGATATCAAGCAAGAGTCTGTCCTAAAACAAGAGAAATTATCCACTAACAGCGATGAGAAAAAAGTTCAATCTGAAGAAAATAAAGAACCCGTATTAGCAATTTATTTGGATGTATTTGATAAAGAACAAGAAAGAATC
>CAQRXS010000043.1 GCA_948874605.1 uncultured Bacilli bacterium
TGGTAATTATTATAGCGGAGGAAAGGGAAGCTATGTTTCGGGTATAATTTCTTTATCAAAAGAGACAAAATTATATTTGTATGTTGGTAAAAAAGGAATTCAAGAGAGTATTGGCGTTTCTTATGGTGTGTATTCTTTTAATGGAGGTAGTGGAGGGAACTATACTTGTTATAATGGTAATAACGGCAAGTTCGCTTATAACTATTATGGAGGGAGTGCTACAGATGTTCGTTTAGTAAATGGAACATGGGATGAATTTAATAGCTTAAAATCGCGAATTATGGTAGCAGGAGCAGGAGCTGCAGCATGCCAACGTTCAGAGGGAGCTTCGGCGGGAGGTTTAATTGGTTATGATGGAAACCAAGGAACAGGGGGCACACAAACAACTGGGGGAAACGTCAAAAAGGGAGGATTTGGTTGGGCAGCTATTCCAAATTATAATGGAGCATATTGTAACTATAGTGAATTGGGTGGAGCTGGATCTGGGTATTATGGAGGAGGACACACGAATGCTACAGGAGAGTTTATAATGCAATACATTGGTGGAGGCGGCTCCTCATTCATTTCAGGCCATAATGGCTGTGATGCTATAAAAGAAGAATCTACAGTAAATAATATTATCCACTCAGGGCAATCAAATCACTATTCAGGATACGTATTTGAAAATACCAAAATGATTGATGGAACAGGATATGCATGGACAGATAGAAAACAAAACCAAGAAGCGATGCCAAATCCAAAGGGTGGTTATTATGATTTAGGTGTAGGACATATAGGAAATGGCTATGCAAAAGTGACATATTTAGGTAGATAAAAAATCTATCTTTTTTGATTGTAATAAAAATGTATATTTGATAAAATTGAGATGGAAAAAATACAAAGGAGGCCCTCGAGATGAAGAATTTAGGGGGGGGGTTGTTTAGACAATCTCCAAAGAAAATAATAGGAATAAGTATAACTATAATATTTATAGTAACGGCAATGCTATTAAATCAGCAAAAAGAAAAAATAAGTTTTGAAAATAAAGAAGAAACACTATTTGCAATTTATATAGATGGGATAAAAATGAATCAATTACCAAGTAAAGAAGAAGGATACGCCTTTGACGAAGAAAAAAGTTTTTGCAATAATAATGTAAAAATAAATTGGAGCTACAAACTATGGACAGCAAATATAGATTTTACTGATTACAAAATTCAAAATAAAAAAAGAACGTATTGTAGCTTATACTTTAGAAAAGAAGAATATCTTTTTAATTATACTGGAAGTGAACAAGAACTTATTGTAGCCAAAGATGGATATTATCAAATAGAACTTTGGGGAGCTTCTGGAGGTGGAGCAACAACAAACTCATCACAAGGTGGTTATGTAAGTGGAATAATTCATTTAGTATCAAATAATTTAATTTATGTGTATGTAGGAAAGTCAGGAGAAGTTGGCAAAAAAGGTGTAGGCAATACAGTTGGTAGTGGAGGACAAGCAACTTTTAATGGTGGTGGTGCAGGTGGAACTGCCGGTGGCGGTGCACAATGGTCAGTAACTAGATATATGGGTGGCTACAGCGGAGGAGGCGCTACAGACATTCGTTTGAAAAATGGAAATTGGAATGAATTCGAAAGTTTGAAATCGCGAATTATGGTAGCTGGAGCTGGCGGCGGTAACGGAGATGTCTTAGATACCGTCATTCCTGGAGGCAATAACTTAGGACTGAATGGAGCAAATGGAAAAACGAGTTCGAGTTATCTAAATAATGGTGGAATAGGAGCTACCCAAACAACAGGATACGCCTTTGGATACGGCCAAATAGGAAATAATACAGGTTATGCAGAGGCTTGTCACGGTCATAGTGGAGGTGGCGGTGGCTATTATGGTGGATTTGGTGGAATACATACAGGCTCAACTTGCTATATAATTGGCGGAGGAGGCGGTTCATCTTTCATATCAGGACATACTGGATGTAATGCCATAAAAGAAGAATCTACAGCAAAAAATATAATCCATACAGGACAATCAAATCACTATTCTGGATATGTATTTGAAAATACAAAAATGATAGATGGAGCAGGATATGCGTGGACAGATAGAAAGCAGAATCAAGAAGCAATGCCAAATCCAATTGGTGGATATTATGAATTAGGAATAGGTCATATAGGAAATGGATATGCTAGGGTAACATATTTAGGTAGATAAATGTGTAGCTATTATAAATAAAATAATTTGGTATAACTCTCAACTAGTGTAAAATTTTGTAACTTGACGTTAGGGGGGGGGGTATATGATAAAATCATCATAGTAGAAAGCTATGGTGTTTTTGTATGGAAAAGAAGAAAATAATAATAGGAAGTTTCCTTATAATTGGTTTTGTAGCACTTCTAGGAACAAGCTTTGCATTATGGCAATTAACATTAACTTCTGAAAATAAAAATGTTTTAAGTACTGCTTGCTTTAAAATATCCTTAAAAGAAGAAAATCCTATAACACTAGCTAAAGCTTTTCCTATCAATGATCAAGAAGGATTAGAGCTTATTCCATTTACTTTTACTATTGAAAACATATGTGATACATATGCACATTATCAAATTAATTTAGAAATACTAAAAAATACAACGTTAAATAATTTAGATTCTTTGAAACTATCATTTGGAAGAATAGGAGATACTAGAGACCCAATATTCTTAACAGAAAAAGAACTTGTTCCACCCACACTAAAAAACGAAAATAAAGAGCTTATCAGTAAAGAAGCTTACAAATTAGAAACTGGATATTTAGATATTTCTGGAAAAAGAAGTTATCAACTAAATTTGTGGCTTGACGAAAATACTCCACCAAAAGAAGAAATTATGGAAAAAATTTTAAATTGCAAAATCAGTGTAATTGCAATCTACATTGAAGATTTTGATCATGAACTACCAACAGCGGTAGTTAAAGTAGAAAGAAAAAATAATAAAATAAAAATAGATGCAAGTGAATCAAAAGATAATGTAGGAATTATAAAATATTATTACAGTATAGATAAGGAAAACTGGATTTCCACAGAGAATAATACCTATGAATTTGAAGAAAGTGTTCTAGAATATGGACTTGCCTCACAAATGATAACAACAATCGAAGAAAACCAAATATCTAGTATTTATGTCAAAGTAGAAGATGAGTATGGCAACATGAGCGAAATTGTTGAAAAAAATACTCAAGAACTAGCTTATGACAACACAACAGATAATAATTTAAGATATATAGGTGCTACTCCAAGAAATTATGTCATGTTTAATGATGAATTATGGCGGATAATAGGTGTAATGAATAATGTAAACGATGGCGCTACTGCATATGAGTCTCGTCTTAAAATAATGCGTGATGAAAATATAGGTAGTTGCGCATGGGATAGTAGTCCAAACACTGTAAATAGTGGTTATGGAATCAATGAATGGGCTCAAGCCGACTTGAATAGAGTTTTAAATTCAGGGGCATATTGGAATCGAACCCAAGGGACATGTTATCGAGGACAAAATAATGCCTCAGTAAATGTTAATTTTCAAACAACAGGACTAAAGTCATCTTCCAAAGATTTTATAAAAAACACGAAATGGCATACTGGTACAAGTAATGTTTCTATGCATCGCGCTATTAAATCTTCGAAATATTACGAATTTGAGCGAAGTAAAAACACAGGAAAAATATGCTCTAGTGGTACACATTGTAATGAAAGCGTAACTAGAAATGCTTACTGGGTAGGCAAAGTCGGACTTATGTATCCAAGTGATTATGGATATGCGGTAGGAGGAATCGAACCTCTAAATAGAGAAAGTTGTTTAGAAAAAAATTTAGATGCTTGGAGAACTGATTGTTCGGGAAACAACTGGATATACAAACCATATAATCAGTGGACTATAACGCCAATGTCTTATGTAACAGCCACTACGTACACATATATTTTATCCCAAGGGGGTGTTTCGTACGGTACTGTGGATAATCATTATGGGATTTCATATGCAAGACCTGTTGTTTATTTAAAACCAGAAGTTAAAATAACCAATGGAAATGGCACAAAAGAAGTTCCATATAATTTAAGCTTAGGACAATAGTACTTTTCTTTTCGTCAAAATATTTCAAAAAAGTTCTTTAAAATTGCTATTTTTAATATTTGGTAAAAAAATAAAACACTATTTTAATTTTTTATCCTAATGAATCATAAATTTTAGGTTTCTTTTTCTTATATAAAATACCAATATCCGAATTTGCGCACATTCAAAGAATATGTTTAAATGAACATCGAAAAGAGAGAAAAATTATGAAAAATCAAAATATATTATGTTGTATAGATGAAAATCCTATCTTTATGTATAGCCCTATACTCAAGGAAGAAAATAAAACATTAGAGCAAGTAATTATAAATTATATTACAAAAGATTTTCGTGGTAAAAGAATAATTCGAATGGAAAAAGAAACTTCTAGCAACGTAGAATTTATTTATTATGAAATTAATTTAGAAAAAGCTATACTGAAGTTAATGCAAAGAAAGAAAAAACGTTTTAGCTCTATCGAACGTTTTTGTCTATCTTTCTTAAACTACTTTTTAGAAGATACTCCAAAAAAACTCTTAGAATTTTTAAAACGTAATCAAATATTTGATGATAGCGAATTAAAAAATATAGAAAAAGAATTTAATAATTCTCGCCAAAAATCAAAACAAAAGTCAAAAAAATAATCATCTAAGCTGTTTTTCTAAAGACAAAAGTATATTCTTATGATAAAATGATACTAGACTGGAAATTAAAAGGTGGTATTATGGCAAAGATTATTTCATTAGTAAATCAAAAAGGTGGAGTCGGAAAAACAACAACAAGTATCAATCTCGCCGCAGCATTAGGTAAAGAAAACAAAAAAACACTTTTAATCGATTTAGATCCCCAAGGTAATGCATCAAACGGTCTAGGTTTAAACAACAATGATTTTGAAACCGATGTGTATGATGTAATAACAGGTTCTTGTGATATTAAAAATGCAATCATAAAAACAAAATTTAAAAATCTTTCAATTATCCCAGCAACTATAAACTTGGCTGGAGTAGATGTAGAGTTTGTAAAAAAAATGTATGAAGATGATACCTTTAGACAAAATGAACAATTAAGAAATGCCCTAGAAGAAGTAAAAGACAAATATGACTACATTATCATTGATTGTCAACCGTCTCTAGGGATACTAACAATGAATGCTTTAGTCGCGAGTGACTCTGTAATAATACCTGTTCAATGTGAATACTTTGCTTTAGAAGGAATAACACAGCTTTTAAATTCAATCATTATGGTTCAAGGAAAAATGAATCCAAATTTGAGAATTGAAGGTGTGCTTCTAACAATGTTGGATGGAAGAACAAATATTGGCCTAGAAATCATCGAAGAAGTTAGAAAATGCTTCAAATCCAAAGTATTTAATACAATTATTCCAAGACTTGTTAGACTAGTAGAAGCTCCAAGTCATGGAAAGCCTATTAGTTACTATGATCCAACAAGTCGTGCCACACTTGCTTATGAAAATTTAGCAAAGGAAGTGATTAGTAGAAATGGAGAATAAAAGAAAAGCTTTAGGAAAAGGGCTTGAGCAGTTATTTTCAAATGAAGTAATCAACTTTGAGAATTTCGAAAAAGAGATAGTTGAAAATTCCCCTAAAACAGATAGACTAGAAGTAAAATTAAGCGAGTTAAGAAGTAATCCGTATCAACCAAGAAAAACATTTAATGAAGCCACATTGCAAGAATTAGCAGATTCGATTAAAGAACATGGCGTTATTGAACCAATAATCGTCAAGAAGACAATCAAAGGCTACGAGTTAATCGCCGGAGAAAGAAGAACAAAAGCAGCACGTCTTGCAGGGCTTGAAACAATCCCAGCGGTAATAAGAGATTTTAATGATCAAGAAATGATGGAAATCGCTTTGCTAGAAAATATCCAAAGAGAAGATTTAAACCCAATCGAAGAAGCAAGTGCTTACCAAAAAATAATCGAATTAGGTGGTTTAACTCAAGAAGAATTTGCCAAAAAATTTGGAAAAAGTCGAAGCCATGTCACAAATATGCTAGGGCTTTTAAACCTTCCAGAGTCTGTAAAAGAATATGTTATGAATCAAAAAATATCTATGGGACACGCACGTGCATTATCTAAAATAAGCGATATCGAGAAAGTAAAATTATTAGCTGAAAAAATAGTAAATGAATCTTTAAGTGTTAGAGAATTAGAAAAAATAATTAGTGAAGAAAATTTACCTAAAAAACAAGAGCAAAGTAGAGTTAGAGAAACAAAATCTATAAGAAATACAATCTATGAAAAAATGATGCGTGAAAAAATAGGGACAAAGGTAAAAATTAATACGAAAAAAATTGAAATACCTTATGATTCTGCCAAAGATTTAGAAAGAATTTTAGAAATTCTAGGAATTAGAATTGAGGGACTATAATGGAAAAGATTTTAAGCTTCTTTTTTCAAAAAAAAATAATTGCCCCAATTCTTATTTTAGTTTTTACAGGTATTATTGCCAAATTTTCAAAGAATCTTATTAGTACATTTTTTACAAAAGGTAAAGACACTTTCGAAAAAAAAAGAAGAACTACAATTATAGAATTAACAAACAAAATTTTTAAATTTTTTCTGTATGCGATTGCCGTTATGATGATTTTAGATATTTATGGAGTAGATACGAAAGGGCTTTTGGCATCTCTTGGAATAGCAGGAGTCGTTTTAGGACTTGCTCTTCAAGATACTGTTCAAGATTTAATGAGCGGAATCTATATAATATTAGAAAATTACTATGTAATTGGCGATATTATTAAAATAAATGATTTTCAAGGCGAAGTTATAGAAGTATCTTTAAAAACCACAAAAGTAAAAAGTGCAACAGGGGAGACCTATATTTTTTCCAATCGTAATGTAAGTTCTGTGATTAATATAAGTCAATCAAGAGCAGGTGTAAAAATACTTGTGCCAACTGCTTACGAAGAAAAAACAAGTATTGTAGAAGCGGCTTTAAAGAAAGTTTTAAAAGAAATAAAAAAAATGCCCGATGTAGATAGTGATTCTGCTTATTTAGGAATTGATTCATTTGACGCATCTGCCATAAATTATGCTATAATAATTTACTGTAAATCAAGTGAGCAATGGGCAATCAAGCGAACAGCTCTTAAATTGATTAAAGAAATGTATGAAGTGGAAAATATTAAAATTCCATACAATCAGATTGAGGTGCATAATAATGGAAAAAATATATAAATTAAAAGACCATGTAATTATGAAAAAACCACATGCATGCAAAGCAAATGATTGGATAATTACTAGAGTTGGTGTAGACATCAAATTAAAATGCGCAAATTGCGGAAGAGAAATAATGATGGATCGTCTTGAATTTGAAAGAAAGTTAAAAAAAGTAATAGGTGATCAAAATGAATAAAAAAAATAAAAAGATTCTTCACCCTATTATGACTTTTTTAATTTTAACAGGCTTAACTATCATCTTAAGTGGTATTTTACATCTATTAGAAATAGGTACCGAAATATATACAATTAATACAACAACATTTGAATATTCTCGCAACTTAGTTCAAGTTGAAAATTTATTTAGTGTAGAAGGTATGATATATATATTTTCAGAAACTGTATCAAACTTTGTAAATTTTGCCCCTTTAAGTAGTTTAATTATTTTATTGATTGGTTTCGGAGTCATGGAAAAAACAGGCTTTTTAAAAACAACAGTTCAGTTACTAACAAAAAAATTAAAAAAAAATACGGTAACGTTTATAATAATATTTTGTAGTATAATAGCAAGTTTAATGGGGGATATTTCCTATATAGTCATTTTGCCTTTAAGTGCTTTAATTTTTAAATATGGCAAAAGAAATCCATTAATAGGCATCGTAGCTGCTTTCGCTGGCTTAACTTGTGGAGCAGGATTATCTGCGATTTTTACGAGTGTAGATAGTTCCTTGCTTAGCTTATCATTATTGTCTGCAAGAGTAATAGATATAGGATATCGTATGGCCTCAATAAGTGGCGTATTTATCATGCCAGTTGCAATTTTACTACTATCAGCACTTTTAACATCTGTGACAGAAAGAGTAATTGCTCCAAAATTTAAAAAAGTAGAAGTAGAAGAATTGGAAGATGAAGAATTAACAGAAAAAGAAAAACGAGGTTTACAATTTGCTTTAATTGCCTCTACTGTGTATGTTTTGATTTTCTTATATAGTATTGTTCCAGGACTACCATTATCTGGGTCATTACTAGATAATAGTCAGTTACTTTATGTGGATAAATTATTTAGCTATAATTCCTTTTTTGCTAACGGCTTTGTATTTATAGTAACAATATTTTTTGTTATTTTAGGTTCATTTTATGGAATTGGTGCCAAAAAAATAAAAAATCAAAAAGAATTTGTTGATACTTTAGGTCATTCATTAGATGATATAGGAAAAACATTAGTATTAATATTCTTTGCTTCTTTATTTATAAGCGTATTTAAGAAAACGAATATAGGTACAGTTTTTGTAGCTTATCTAGCAAATATATTTAGACTGGTAAACTTTCAAGGCTTGCCACTTATTATTCTTTTATTTTTAGTAGCATCAATAAGTACTTTATTAGTACCGGGTTCTATCAATAAATGGTCAGTATTATCACCAGTAGTCATTCCTGTATTCATGAATGCGGGAATAACACCGGAATTTGCTCAAATAATTTTTAGATTTGGCGAGTCCGTAACTATGGGAATAACACCAATTATGGCCTATTTTGTAATTTATTTAGCAATTCTAAGTAAATATGAACAAAGTGAAAAAACAATTAGTATTACAGAAGCGATAAAATATCAACTACCTTATATCATAATAACATTTATAACTTTACTTGTAATTATCATTTTATGGTACGTAGTGGGCCTACCACTTGGAATAAATGGGGTAACAGTTTTATAAAGAGTGAACAACTCTTTTTTTGCTATCTAAAAATATTTATAGTATAATAACAAAAGAGTGAGGTGGTTAATATGTCATTAAAAGCCGGAATAGTAGGTCTTCCAAATGTCGGAAAATCAACATTATTTAATGCCATTACCAAAAAACATATTTTAGCAGCGAATTATCCGTTTGCAACAATTGAGCCTAATGTTGGAGTTGTAACCGTGCCAGATTCTAGATTAACATTTTTAGAAGAACTTTATATACCTAAAAATACCGTTCCAACATCCTTTGAATTTACAGACATTGCTGGGCTTGTTAGCGGAGCAAGTAAAGGAGAAGGACTAGGCAATAAATTTCTTTCACACATTAGAGAAGTAGATGCTATCGTTGAAGTAGTAAGATGCTTCGAAGATGAAAATGTTATTCATGTTCAAGGGAAAGTAGATCCTATACAAGATATCGAAATTATTAATGTAGAGTTGGTTTTATCTGATTTAGAAATAGTTGAAAATCGTTTAGAAAAGATTTCAAAAAAAGCCACTACTACGAAAGAAAAAGAAACAGTGTTAGAATATAATGCTTTAACCAGATGTAAAAATGCCTTAGAACAAAATATTCCTATCCGAAGAATTAATGATTTTACTGAAGAAGAGTTATTAGTTCTAAAAAATTTTAGTTTTATTACCATGAAACCTATTATTTATGTTGCTTATGTAAGCGAAGAAGATGCTGTTGTAGGCGAAAATGAATACACGAAACA
>CAQRXS010000044.1 GCA_948874605.1 uncultured Bacilli bacterium
TACCGCTTGAGCAAGTAAATGCGCGCAACTATGGTTAAGTCTTTTTAAATCTTCATTTTCTTTTATATTTATCATAATATATTTCCTTCTTTCTGTATTTTTTATTTTTTTAATTTAAGAGTAGCATTTGTTGTGTTATTGTTTCTAAAATAAAGAACGTTATTTTGAACTTCAAAATTATTTTCAATCACAATTTTATCACCTAAACGATATACTTGCCCAAATGAATCAATTAAAACGTTTACAACACTATCCCATTTAAAACTCTTGTTCAAAGGAATAACTCCTAATATCCCTTCTTTTGTTTTAACATAAATTTTTTCTTTCATAAAACAAACAATTTCAACACTTATTTCGGATTCCTGTTGTGTTAGAAAGAAATTATTTAATACTATTCGATTTGCCTTTTGTTCAAGTTGATCAGCAAGTTGTTGACGTTCTGTAAAATGACTACACAATTGAGGCAATATTTCTCTTATTTCTTCTATCTCATAGGCATTTTTATTCCCATTAAGTAGTGAGCCTATCACATAATGATTTATGAGATCACTCGCTTTTCGAATTGGTGATGACATAGTACCATAGCAATCTAAAGCAAGAGCATAATGTCCTTCGTTTTTAGCACCATAATAAGCTCTAGGAAAAGCTTTCAGAAAAAATTCAGCGAAACATTTTGCTTCTTCCTCTGTTTTAGAACTACATAAATTCCTTATATATTTTTGCAAATAAGCAGGATTTTCTATATTTCGAATCTTTTGTTTAATTTTAGCATCTTGCTTTAAAAACTGATTCAATTTTATTGCATCTAATGGTGAAGGATTAGGATGATTCCGAAAAATAAAAGGCAAATCTAACCAATAAGCGTATTGCGATGCAGTCTCATTTGCCTTTAACATGAAATTCTCTATCATGATTTCAGCAAAGCCTCGTTGTTTTTCTATAATGTTTACTGGTTCTCCAGATAAATTATATTCGCATTTTAGTTCGTTAGAATCAATAATGATACTTCCACGTTCTATACGCTTTTTCGTTAAAATTCCAGATAATTCTTTCATTTTATACAATGTTTGTTTATAGCTTTCATATTCATAGATTTCCATACCATTTAAAACTTTATTTACAGAATCGTAATCCATTTTCATAGAACTTCTTATAATACTATGGAAAATATCAAAATTAACCACTTGGCCTTCCTCATTAAAATCCATCATTATTGTTTTTGTCATCTTATCTCCGTTAGAATTTAACGAACATAGCTCATCAGATAATTTTGATGGAAATTGTGGAATCACTATATTGCCTGGATAAGCACTACAACCACGTTTTATTGCTTCTTGAAATAATTCTGTATGAAAATTCACGTAATAATCAACATCTGCAATATGGACATAGAGTCTATATAGAGAACCGATTATTTCTAATGATACCGCGTCATCCAAATCTTTAGCTGTTTTAGGATCAATAGTAAAGGTAAGTAAGTTTCTCAAATCTCGTCGATTTTGTGTTAAAAGAATATTTGGGAGAATTTTTGATGCCTCTTCTAATGCTTTTTTTGGAAATTCTATTGAAAATCCATTTTCTATCGCTAATGCTTTTAAATCATCATTCATAGTTGTACTTGGAATCACTTGTATTAAATCTAACTCATAGATGCCATTTGGATTTTTCTCACCAATTTTGGCCACTATTTTAGTTCCTTCTGCCCAAAAAGAGGATTCGTTCAACTCTACAGGAAATGGTTCAGTTTCAATAGGAACCCATCTACCATGTTGGTACACAAACACATGATTTTCTTGATTTCGCTTTATTATATCTATAACTTGAGCTCTATACTCATCTTTTGACTTTAAAATTTTAAGCGTTACCTCATCTTTAGGAAAAGCTCCATTTAAATCGTTAGCAAGAACAACAATTTGTCTATTTTCTAATTCTACGTAGTACCTATTACTTTTTGAATACTTCTTTAACACACCTTTACAGAAAAAGTCTTGTGATTGCTTCGGTTTTCGTAAAGTAACTACATGAACAACTCGTCCTTTCACAAGTTTCTTATGTTTCAAAGACTGTGTTATTTTCTTTTCTACATAAACAGTATCTCCTACTTTAGCGTCCATTAAATCTTTATAATCAATAGATATTCTGTTGCCTTTTCCTACATTAATATAGTATTGATTTTGATTAGATAACTTTAAAACTCCACATTGATAACAAAAATCAGAAGGAACTTTACTCAATAAATCCAGTTCATCTGTAAATATCTTACCTGATTTTTCAAGTTCAAATAAAATATCATAAAACTCGAATCTATTTTCTTCAGAAATTGAAAAGAATCTTTCTAGCTCCTCTATCTGATATTTTTTATTATCTTTCATCCCTTTTAAAATACTATTTAACTCCATAATTTCTTCTTTCTAGCGCTTTTATTCTATTTACTACACTTTTTTGTAAATCTTATACCCTCTTATAAAGCAAAAAAGGATAATACCATAGGAGTCAATCATGACGGTACCATCCTTTTATTTTCTTAATTCTTGTTAACGAGCTTCCCCGGACCTTATTAGGCCTCTCTCAAAAGGAGTAATAAAAGAACTTATTGTTTAGTCGCACCCTACCTAAACTCTCTTTGAAATAAAATTTCTTTTACCATATCTTTTGATTTGCGATTTACAAATTAATATTATCATGTCTTTTTCACTTATTCAAGAAAATTATTAAATAAATTCACAATTTTCGTTTATTTCTCACAAGTTTAAATTGACTTATAGATGTTATTTTGTTAAAATTTTTAAAGAAAAGGAAACGTGGAGGTGAAATTATGGCAAAAAAAGTATCAAATAAAAAACCTTTAGTAGTGAATGACAGAAGTCATGCTTTAAACGCAACAAAAAGACGTCAAAAACCAAATTTTCAAAAGAAAACAATTAATGGCGAAAAAGTGATAATCACTGCTCGTGAAGCAAAAAAAGTTGCATAAATTCTTCCTATTTGGAAGTTTTTTATTGCCAAAAAAAAGAAGAATTCTTTATCCTCTTAATACTTTTAAATTTTTTTCTATCTCGCTACTCAAACAAATATAGGAACCACTCACCGCGATATCAACCAAATCGCGAACCATAGAAATAGTTTCATCATTAATACCACCATCTACAGAAATTAAAAAATTAGAATTATTTTCTTTTTTAAGTTTTATAAGCTTTTCAAGTTTATTTTTAGTACTTTCCAAAAACTTTTGACCACCATAACCAGGTGTAACACTCATGAGAAGCACTAGATCTACACAATCAAAATAATCATCTAAAGCAGCTAAAGGTGTATCTGGGTTTATTGCTAAACCGCATTTAATTCCTAACCCATGAATTTTTTCAATATACTTTTTGACATTTTCAATTTCAATAGGAATCGTAATAAAAGCAGGATTTAAAATTGCGAAAGCTTCAATTTCTTTTTCAGGACTTTGAACCATCAAATGCATATCCAAAGACTTCCTTGCCATTTGAAACAAAGAAAGCACTTCGTCTATTTCATAATTTCTTTCTCCCGCAAAAACACCATCTGTTAAATCAACATGAATAAAATCACAACTCGATTTTTCTAACTCTTCAATAGCTTCTTTTTTTCCATTTTTATTTTTTAAATAGGACACAGATACTTTCATTTTTTCAACTCCTCAATTATTTTCTTATAAGATTCATAACGACTTTCCATAATCTCATCACTTTGAACCTTTTCCTTCACAACACAGCCAATTTCTTTTAAATGCAAACAATCTTGAAAACGACAAGTATAATGGGAAAATTCTACAAAACAGTCTCTTATTTCCTCTTTTGAATAATTAAGTTCTAAACTTGAAAAACCCGGTGTATCACAAAAATAAACATCATGAATACAAAAGAATTCGCTATGTCTAGTCGTGTGCTTACCACGATTTAAAGACGCAGAAATTTCATCCGTTTTCAAATTCAAATTTGGGGATAAATAGTTTAAGAAAGTACTTTTCCCTGCTCCTGTTTGTCCTGTCAAAACAACAAACTTTCCTTTTAAAAATTCTAGAATTTCTTTCGTATCTGTATTTTCAAAACAAGAGATACCGATTTTCTCATAATAGTTTTTTATACTTCGGTATTCCTCTTTTTCTTCTAATAAATCTATTTTTGTAAAAACAATAACAGGTTCTATCTTATTTTTTATTACAGATACAAGCTCTTTATCTAATAAAAGTGCATTGAAATCTGGCTTTTTCATCGATGTAATAATCAAAGCACCATCAATATTTGCTACCGATGGTCTTTGAAGATTATTTTTTCTTGGAAGAATTTTTAAAATATACAAATTTTCTTCATCAAATTCACAAATATCTCCTACAAGAGGAACTTGCTTCTCATGACGAAACTTTCCTCTTGGAGTACAAATATATTCTTTTTTATTACTTAAAATAGTATAAGAATTACTAATATTTTTTACAATGCGCCCAGTTAACATAATCCCTGCTCTTTACATCCAGTTGGATCATTATTTGTTGCCGAATTCTTCTTCTCTTTAGCCACTGTTATTTTAATCGTTGTATTTTCTGCAATTCTCGTACCAGCTTTACGACTTTGTTCAATAACAGTACCAGCAGCTTTTGTACTTTCTCTTTCTTCTTTTTCCACTGTAACATTATAATCTTTTAAATAATCTACAACTCTTTCATAAGTGTATCCTTCTTTCACAAAATCAGGATATTTGTTTGTTGGTATATAAAGCGTTACTGTATCATCTTTTCCAAGTTTTTCGCCTTCTTTAGGAGATTGATCCACGATAATTTCCTTTTTAGCATCTTCTTTTGTATCTTTATAATCAAACTGAACTTTTAACCCAAGAGCCTCTAATTTACCTTTTACCTCATGATAGTTTGAGCCAGCGTAGTTTTCTAATGTAATTTTAGTATCTCCTTCACTCACCCATAGAGTTACCTCAGTCCCTTTCGTTCTTTTGGTATTTGCAAGAGGAGATGTTTTCACAACTTTACCTAGACTTATACTTTCGGAAGCAATTCTTTGTTGTTCTGTGGCAACTGTAAAACCAGCATCTTGAAGCGTTTTTAGGGCATCTTCTACCGTATAATCTGTTACATCAGGTATATTTAATTCCTTACTAGAAGTTAGCCACGGAATTAATACTACTACCGTTGTAATTGCAACAACCAAAAAGGTAAAAATTGAGGCCAAAATAATCAATAATTTATTTTCCTTTTTCAAATCATTTTTGGTAATTTTCTTTGCCAATACTTCTTCCTCTCTTTCCTCTACTTTTTTTGATTTTTTTTCAGGTTCTGATTTTTTCTTGTTATTTCCCTTTTCTTCCGTTTGAACACTTTTCTTAGAAACTTTAAGTTTTGTATCTTCAGACTCGGAATAAGGAAGAATAATCTTCTTTTCATTTTGACGTTCTTCATCCATACACGTTAACAAATCATTATGCATTTCTCTTGCATCCGCATATCGATTTTTAGGATTTTTGGCAGTAGATTTAAGAATAATATTTTCAATACTTTGTGGTAAGTTAGGGAGTTTCTCACGAATACTTGGAATTGACTCTTTTAAATGTTTCAAGGCAATTTCAACCGCGTTATCTCCCTTATACGGAAGAGAGCCTGTCAATAATTCATACATAACAATTCCCATAGAATAAATATCACTTTGAAGAGTGGAACCTTTACCATTTGCTTGCTCTGGCGGAAGATAATGAACACTTCCCATCACAGAATTTGTTTGCGTAAGTTGGGTCGAATTCATAGCCATAGCAATACCAAAATCCATTATTTTTACCAAACCGTTTTCAAGAATCATGATATTTTGAGGTTTAATATCACGGTGAATAATATAAGAATCATGCGCTACACTTAATCCATCTGTTATTTGAAGCATAATATCAATTACTTCACTCGTAGTGAGCTTACCACGCTTTTTTATGAGTTCCTTTAAATGACGTCCCTCGACATATTCCATGACAATGTAATATTGCCCATTATCCTCACCAACATCGTAAACTTCTACAATATTAGGATGAGCAAGGGAACTCGCAGAAAGAGCTTCTCTTTGAAAACGGCGTACAAATTTTTCGTCTCCAGCTAAGTCTCCTCTTAAAACTTTCACTGCAACATTACGATCTAAAATAGTATCATAAGCAAGATAAACATTGGCCATACCACCTTCACCAATCGCTTTTATTATTTGATAACGATCACTAATTTTTTGACCCTTCATTATCATTTTTCACACCCACTTTTCATATCTAAAAATGCGACTGAAATATTATCATTTCCACCGCGCGCGTTACATTTGCGTATCAGCTTCTTTACTTTGTCCTCTATAGAAACTTCTTCTTCTAATACTTTTTCTATCTGCTCTACACTAAGCATATTTGTAAGACCATCACTACAAAGAAATATACCATCAACATCTCTTTCCACATCAAAAATATCAATATCAACTTTTTCAGAAGCTCCTAGTGCCTTCATTAAAACATTTTTTTTTGGATGAACTTTTGCTTCCTCTTCCGTTAAATCACCAGCAGCCACAAGTAAACTAACTAAAGTGTGATCTTTTGTTACTTTATGAAGCCTGCCATTTTTTAAAACAAAACCAGAAGAATCCCCAATATTTCCAAACAACAAATAATTATCTGTTAAAAGAGCCAATACCAAAGTAGTTCCAAGACCGCTAGAATCAAAATGATTTTCTGCATATTCTAAGATTGCTTCATTAATTTCACTTACATTATCGGTTATCCAATTATATGCATCTTTCAAAGAGCCTATACTGCTGATGCTCGAAAAACGTTTTCCAAAGTGTGTTACAGCAAGGCTAGATGCAACTTCTCCTGCACGATGACCACCCATACCATCTGCCACTAAAAGCAAATTCTCTCCACTTGCATTTTTTACAATTGTTACGGAGTCTTCGTTATGGCTACGCACTTTTCCAGCATCTGTTAAATAATATGATTTCATGTTTATACCTCCGAAAGAAAAATACTATTATTTTTCATTATTATAAGCATATCAAATTTTTTAAAATTCGTCTATTTCTTATGCATCCTTCCCATTAAAAATTAAAATTCCTGCCCTTTCTGGACAGAAACTTTACATAAATTGACTAAAAGTTAATTTAAAGGTGCTAAAATGACACGAAACCCAGAGTTTGCGTAGGCTAATCCGTATTCACGACCAAACGCAAATACTCCGTTCTCCGAACCATGTTGGTACGCATTGCCACGAACAAACCAAGGACTTCCTGGTTCCACAAAGAACGCTTGATCAGCATACCAGGAACTTATTTGTCTACCTGTTCGATTTCCATAAGAAGCACTTTGAAATGGACCTATCTCTCCTGTGGCATCTCCCAAGATTCTTCTTGTATATTCTGAATAACTTGTTCCATAGTTATATTTATCGTAATATTTTTCTTCGGGCCAGCTATAGCCAGAAGTCAAAGTACCGCTTTCTCCATAATTTCCAATAAATCCTGAATTGTAAGTTGCATTTCTTCCGCTTAATGGTTCGCCATTTTGATCTACCATCACACCCATGACATATTCAGAAGCGCAACCGCTCATATCATAAATTCCAGTGATATTGCCTGTAGTACTTGCTAGTACTCCAGTTTCAGTATTATAAGGTTTCGTTATATCTTTTGTTGTTCCATATTTGTTACAATCACGATTATCATTTGTTAAGCCGCATGTTGGTTCATTCACACTTGCATAGCCCGTTAATAGTTCAGAATTATTGTTGAATCTCACACTTACTTGTGAACCATATTTAGAATGTTGAAGATATGCTACAGACCCCCACTCCGTATTCTTCATCATGTGACTATCTAAGTTTCTTTTATATTCATAACTTGTATAAAATGCATTACTAACATTTATATTTCTCCAACTACTTACATTTGGTTTGATTTGTACTCCTGTCGGGTTTATTGAGTTGTCCGAATTATCATTTCCTTTACTTGTTTCAAATTTTCCTACCCAAAAACCTGTGCTTGGAATACTTAAGAAAGCAGGATGAGTCATATAGTCTCCTTCTTTACAATTACCAATGTTGCCTGAAGTCATTGGGGTTGTACATTCTCCACTTACAGAATCAGTTGTATTATAATCACCGAATATCACTGGTATTTCATGTACTTTACTCTCATCAATTTCTCTTAGTTCAGTATAATTCTCTAAGTTCCATAACTGATAACGATACTTTGGTATCCATACAAAATAGGATTCAATATACTTTTCTTCTATCACTTCTTCATTTTGATATTCTTTTGCATCACTCGTTAATATTACTGCATTTGCCCATTCCTTATCCTCATACTTATACCACTCTGTTTTTGTATCAGCTTTATGTACAGTTCCTTTAGCATCTATGATAACTGGGATAAGCTCATCCTTTATTACTGGATCCATTCCATTTAATATAGGTTCACTATACTCTTCTTTTTCTTTAAAATAGAAATTACATCTCGTTTTACTTTTTCCTTCTATTTTATAATTACTATAATCTATCACTGCAGTCCAGTTCTCATAGTCCCATGAGATTTTTACTCCATTATTACAATTTGATCTTTCATCTAAAGTATACCCACTACCTTTCTTTGGCATTTCTAGTGATATTTCGTTATCAATATAATATGCAAAATATAAGTCTCCTGGATTTTCAACACTTCCACTTACCACATTAAAGTTATCTTTGGCTTCAAACAAAGCATAGGATTGATACAATAATACTCCTCCTATTAATAGGATACAAACAATTGTAAAAATTATAATTTGATTCTTTCTCTTATTTTTTTCTTGAAACTTTTTTAGACACATGCAAAAATCACCATAGCTTCCTATGATGATTTTATCATATACCCCCCCCCCTAAAGTCAAGGATTTTTATGGCATAAGAACAATGCGGAAAGTTACATCTGGCCCTAAGGAACCAGCAGCATAGCCAAACGCAAACACTCCCGCCTCTGAACCAGCGAAAAACGCTTCTCCACGAATAAACCAAGAACGCGTAGGATGCACAAAGTACGAATTGTTGGCATACCAAGAATTTATTTGTCTTCCTGTTTGACTTCCATAAGTTATGCTTTGAAAAGGTCCCATTTCTCCTGTAGCATCTCCAAGTATTCTCCTTGTATATTCTGAAGAGTCAGCTCCATATTGATATTTATCATAGTATTTCTCTTCAGGCCAACTATATCCTGAATCTAATGATCCACCTTCTCCAAAGTTTCCTACAAATCCTGAATTATAAGTTGCATTTCTTCCACTTAATGGGTTACCATTTTGATCTGTCATAATTCCCATAACATACTCCCATGAGCCACCACTCATATCATAAATTCCTGTTATATTTCCAGTTGTACTAGCAAGTACTCCAGTCTCTGTATTATAAGGCTCTGTTATATCACTAGAGGTTCCATATTTATTACAAACTTCATTGGTTGCTGTATAGCCACATGTAGGTTCATTTACACTAGCATATCCTGTTATAAAGTCAGAGTTGTTGTTGATTCTTACACTTGTTTCGGAACCATATTTACTATGTTGTAGATATGCTACTGCTCCCCATTCGGTATTCTTCATCATATGACTATCCAAATTACGATTATAGTAATAACTTGTATAGA
>CAQRXS010000045.1 GCA_948874605.1 uncultured Bacilli bacterium
CTACTTACTCTATAAAAAAATCTGATTCAAATAAAAGTAAGATCGATATATTAAAAAATGGCTTACAAGATAACAGAATAGGAATTGTTCATATTATTAATTCAAATCATTCAGCAGGACACTTTATTGTTTTGCAATCTATTGATGCTTCAAATAATACCATAACAGCGCTTGACCCAGCTGGCGGCAAAGTTGCAACATATTCAATTAATGATATCGATGGCTTTAAATACTACACATATTAAAAGGAGGAACCATGAATCAAAAAAGTTTTAAAATTATATTAGTTTTAGTTGTTTGCTGTGCCATGTATGGACTCCTCTTTTATTTCTTAAGTGGCGCAAATAAAGCTACAGAAGGGTATATACTTGTCTCAGAGCTTGGAGGACTCCACTGTAAAGCTAAAATTTGTACGAGTGCAAAAACTGAGGAAATACCAAAAGAAAAAACTTACAAAGTATATCAACAAAATAAACTTCTTGGTTCCTATTTAGGAGAATATGAAGGAAAATGGAACTTCTATGATAAAAATAAATGGGTTTCTATTTATGGAGATTTTCTTGGAGTATCGGATGGTCTAAATGCTCATATAAAAGAGTTTAAAATGGAAGAGTTTACAAACCAAGATTTAATAGCAATAAAAGATATATTAAGTAAAAAAGGGATAGCTTCTTACGAAAGACTGCTTGCGAGTGAAGCGGTTGTTCTGGACTTAAATAATGATGGTAAAGAAGACAGAATTTTAAGTGTTACAAATCAAAATACGGAAGTAAAAGAAAATAAATATTTTACATTATTACTTTTTATAGTAAATGGCAAAAAAATAGAAGTTTACTTTGAAACAAGTAGTCAAAAAGATTTACCAATCTATAATGTATTTAGTATTCTTTCTTTGGATGAAGAGGAAAATCCAAGAATTATTATAAATAAAGGATATTTTGATCAGATGGGAAGCCCTTCCATTTTAATGCTTCAAGTAAATGGGAAAAATATCAAAGAATTAGTTTCTACTAGTGCAAATTCCTAAAAACTAGTGTATAATAAATTTTAAGTGAAGGAGAGATTTTATGAAATTTCGCGTATCTTCAAAAGACTTTACGATGTTTGTAATCTTTTGTATCTTTTTGCTCTACTTATGTGCTATAGCTGTTTTAAATTTTTCTTCTTTTGCGAGTGATGGTACATTCTATGGATTAAATCCTATCGAAGCTTTTACGGGGGATTATATATTATTTACCTTATTCATGTTTGGTGGAGCATTAGTAGTAATTTTCTCGAGTGTATCTTCCTATATTTTTGATAAAGACAAAGGTGCCAAAAAGATTCTAACAATTGGCGAAAAAGAAGAAAAAGGGTATTCAAGATGGGCTAAAGAAAAAGAAATTAAAGAAGATAGAGGAGTCGTACATGTTACGAGTACAGAACAACATGTCGAAGGTGCTGGAATTCCTCTTATCAATGATGGAAAAGAACTTTGGGTTGACAACAGTGATTATCATACAATGATTATTGGTACAACTGGTTCTGGTAAAACAGAGACAATCGTTAAGCCAATGGTAAATCTTCTAGCTAAAAAAGGCGAGAGTATGGTTATTAATGACCCCAAAGGAGAACTTTATAAATACTGTGGTGATTATTTAAAAAGTCAAGGATATAACATAGTTGTCTTAAATTTCCGTGAACCAGATCAAGGAAACGCTTGGAATCCTCTAACTATGCCGTATTATTATTTTAAACAAGGAAATATGGATAAAGCTACTGAGTTAGTAGAAGATATCGCAAACAATATTCTCGTAGATCCGAAAAATAAAGATTCTGCTTTCTGGGAAAAATCAGCTGCCGACTATTTCTCTGCATTAGCAATCGGGCTTTTTCGAGATGGGAAAGAAGAAGAAATTAACTTTAATTCAATTAACTTAATGAGTAGTGTTGGGGATGAGCGATTTGGAACTAGCAATTACATAAAAGAATATTTTAATATTAAGGGAGAATCTTCTCCAGAATATATCTTTGGTTCTACAACCTTTAATGCTCCTAGTGAAACAAAGGGTGGTATATTATCTACATTCCGTCAAAAAATTCGTATTTTTGCATCGCGTGAAAAATTATCAGAAATGCTTTCTTATAGTGATTTTGATATGCGTAGTATTGGTGAGAAAAAAACTGCAGTATTCTTAATCATTCATGATGAGAAAACTACATATCATAGCTTACTTACTGTTTTCTTAAAACAATGTTATGAAACATTAATCGAAGTTGCCCAATCTAATGGTGGAAAATTAACATATCGTACAAATTTTATTTTAGATGAATTTGCTAACATGCCACCATTACAAGACGTTGACTCCATGGTATCCGCAGCCCGAAGTCGTGAAATTAGATTTACCTTTATCATTCAAAACTTTGCTCAGTTAAATGATGTTTATGGGAAAGAAATCGCGGAGACGCTTAAGGGAAACTGTGGGAATTTAATTTACTTAATTAGTACTGAAATGGCTGCATTAGAAGAAATCAGCAAAATGTGTGGAGAAGTAAAAAGTAAAGAAAAAGATAAAACCGCGTCAACACCACTTGTAACAGTATCAGACCTTCAAAAGATGAAAATGGGGCAAGCCATTATTCGAAGACTTCGAATGAATCCATTCAAAACAAAATTAGAATTTGATTATAAAATGAACTGGGGAATTGAAAGAAAGCAACTAGCCTTTCCAAAACGCGACCAAAAAACAGTTGCAATGTTTGATTTGAAAAATTATGTTTCTGAAACGAAAAGAAAACAAATGATGGAAAATCCAAACGGTGGGCCTAATCCAACTGGTAACTCATTCAATCCATTTATGCCAGGAATGGGAGCTCCAAATCCTTTTATGAGTAGTCCAATGGGTCCAGGCGGTATGCCTCCAATGACAGGATTAAATGGGAGTCCTTTAGGTGGTGGTTTACAAGGACTTGATAATACGATTCCTGGTCTTAACAAACCAGTATCAAGTTTAACAAATGAAGAAATTGATCGTATGATAGCAGATATTGATAAAAAGCTAAAAGAATTAGATGAAGAAGAAGCACGTGAGAAGGAAAAAATGGAAAAAGAATTAAACAAAAATAAGCAGACTCAAGTGAGTTTGCCTATAGAAGAAAAAACAAAAGAAGAAACGAAAAACATAGAAACTATTATTCAAAAAGAAAAAATCGAAGAAGGAAAAAATAAACCAAAAATTAATATTGATGTAGACTCCGTTATAATGGATGATAACGTAATCACAGATGATGAATTCTTTGATGATTTCTTCCATGATGATGATATATAAGAAAATCTTCACAAAATGTGGAGTTTTTTTATCACATAAAAAGCAAAAATACTCACTGAAATATTTTGGGAAAAGAAACATACTATTTTTATAGGTGATAGAATGAATTGTCAAGTAAATAAACCTTATCCTCCCATTAAAGTAGAAAAAAAATCGGCTTATTATGCCAAAATACTATCTCATATCTATGCTTCCTCAGAAAGTGAATTAACCGCAATCCTTCAATATTCCTATGAAACATTTTTAATTCAAGATGAACCATTAAGAAAGATTATTAAAGAAATATCTATCGTGGAAATGCATCATTTAGAAATTCTTGGAACTTTAATTCATTTATTAGGTAATGATCCCGTATTTGTAGATTTAAGTGAATGTAAGAATGCTTATTGGAATTCAGATTACATTTATTATGATACCGATTTTCGAACTATGATGGATATTAATATAGAATCAGAAAAAAATAATATAAGAAATTATCAAATGGTTCTTAACGTTATTGAAGATAAATATATCCAAGAAATACTAAAAAGAATTTTAGAAGATGAATATCTTCATTTAGAAATTTTTATGAAATTACGAACAAGTCATATTTAACTTTTCAATCTATTTAATATCGTTTATAATAAAATAGGTGATAGTATGAAAGAAACTTGGCAACATTTAAAAATGGTATTTAAAGTTGGTAACGAATATAAATATGCTTTTATTTTAGAAATTGTTTTAACTTTCATACAAATTATAATCGGTATTATTTTACCTCTTTATCTCGCTAAACAAATTGTTTTATTTGCATCAAATGAACTTCATCAGTTAGTTTTAGCTAGTTTAGCGGTTCTTGGCATATCAATAATAAATGAGATTAACAATTGTCTTATTGCTAGAGTTTGTACTGTTTTTAGACGAGGAACTTCTAAAAATATTCAAATAAAGTTAGGACAAGAAATTTTGAAAGTTTGCCAAAAAGAAATGGAGCATCATGGTACAGGAACATTCATAGAACGTCTAAATCAAGATACTGACAAAATGAGTGAAATTTTTACCAAAGGAGTAGGGTATCTATCTGGTGTTAGCATGAATATAGGAATATTTATCGCGGTCTTCCTAATGAATAAAATAGTTTTCTGTTTTTATATTACTGTAGCTATTATTTTAACACTTTTTCATTTACTACGTACTCACAAAATAGGAATTGAAGAAATGAAACTTCGTAAGCAAAAAGATAAAGTTTCTAGTTTTGTGGGAGAATTAGTACGAGGAGAAAAAGATATCAAAATGTTGTCTGCAAAACAATCGTTTATGAATAAATTAACAGAGGAAATTACCGAAAAAAATAACTGCTATCATTCTGTTAGAAAAGTAGGAATTATCTATAATACCAGTATAGCCATTTTAATTCAGCTGTTTTCTTTTCTATTAGTTCTTCTTCTAATTGCTCTTATCAAACGAAACAGCATTGATGCCGCGCTTGCTGTTGCCTTGTTTACCTATCGTACTAATATTATGACAAACTTTATGGAAAAAATAGCTTTATTATTAGATGAGTGTAAAAGCTTTAATATTTCATGTAATCGTGTTTTTTCAATCATTGAAAATAAAGAATTTGCTAAAGAAAAGTTTGGTAAGAAACATCTTGACCACATAGAAGGAAATTTTGAATTTCAAAATGTGTCATTTTCCTATGATCAAGATCACCCAGTATTAAAAAATATGTCATTTAAAGTAAATAGTGGTGAGACAGTTGCTTTTGTTGGTAAAAGTGGTTCCGGAAAAAGTACAGTTTTTAATTTGTTAGGAAAATTATATGATAGTACAGATGGAAAAATTACTTTAGATGGGTTTGATATTAACTTATTAGATGAAGAATCAATAAGAAATAATATTACTATTATTAGTCAAAATCCTTACATTTTTAATATGAGTATTCGAGACAATTTTCGTTTAGTAAAAGAAGATATAACAGAAGAAGAAATTATAAATGCTCTAGAAAAAGCATGTTTAATAGATTTTATTAATCAAACTTCAAAAGGACTAGACACAATTATTGGTGAAGGTGGAACGAATCTTTCAGGTGGTCAAAAACAACGACTTGCAATAGCAAGAGCTTTTGTTCAAAAAACAAAAATTATTCTTTTTGATGAAGCAACAAGTGCCTTAGATAATCAAACTCAAAAAAGCATTCAGAAAGCAATAGAAAATCTAAAAGGGGACTATACTATTTTAATCATTGCTCATCGTTTATCAACAATTATTGACTCTGACCGTATTTTGCTTTTAGAAGATGGTAATATTACTGCGGAAGGTACACATCAAGAATTATTGAAAAAATCGAAAAGTTATCAGAATTTATATGAAAGTGAGCTTCTTGAAAAATAGTTTTTGGAAAAGGCTAGATTAACTAGTTTTTTTTTGATAAAATGAGAATGATAGAAAAGGGGTCACAATAATGAATTACGATTGTATAGTAATAGGTGCTGGCAATAGTGGACTTACTGCGGCTTTAACGTTGCAAAAAAAAGGAAAAAATGTTTTAATTTTAGAAAAAAATAAAATGCCTGGAGGACTATCTACTTCATTTAAACGAGGGGATTTTGAATTTCCGGCTCAAACAAATAATTTATTTGGATATGGAACTTTAGAAAATGCTGGAGAAATTTATCAATTGTTTCAAAGATTAGGTATTGCCAATAAAATAACAATGAGTGAAATTGAGCTACCTGTGCATGTTATTTCTAAAACCTCTAAAGAAGAATTTGTATTGCCATATGGTATAGAGAATTTCATTGAAAAAATGGAAGAATACGTTTCAGGAAGTCGTGATTCCATGGTTACCTTTTTTGGGTTGTGCGAAGACATTAGAGAAGGATTTACATACTTAAAAGAAAAAGGCAAACAGTTAAATATCGAGGATTTTTATCAAAAATATCCTAATTTTATTCAGATTGCTCCATGCAATGTAAAAACGGTATTAGAAGCAATACATATGCCACGAAAAGCAATTGAAATTTTATCTTCTTTTTGGATTAATTTTGGTAGTGGAATCTCTGACTTAAGCTTTCTACATTTTTGTTTTATAGTTGAATCATACGTCAAATATAAACCATTTGTTCCAATTCTAACTCCGCATGAGATATCGATAACCCTAGCTACAGAATTTACAAGTCTTGGTGGGACAATTAAATATCTTACAGAGGCTCAAGAAATATTGGTAGAAAATAATAAAGTAGTAGGAGTAAAAACAGAAAATGATACTTTTGCATGTAATCATCTCATAGCGGCAATTAGTCCTTTAACTGTTTATGGCAATCTAATTAAAAGAGAGAACGTTCCAGATGATGCTTTAAAATTACAAAACAAAAGAACTTTAGGAGCAAAAGAAATAACAGTATATCTAGGTCTAAATAAAACTACAGAAGAACTAGGTCTTTCGCATTACCAATATTTTATTTTAAATTCTCTAGACAGTGTAACAGAACAAAAAAAGATGGATACTGTAAAAAATGGTAATCTAGTTGCTACAATTTTAAATAATGGTGTAAAAACGGCTTCTCGCTCAGGAACTTCCATCATAATATTAAATAGCCTGTTTTTTGGAAGTGAATTTGATAAAAATGTAACCCCTGAAAACTATTATGAATACAAAGAAGAATTAGCAAGTTTTTTAATTCAAGAGTTTGAAAAGTCTACAGGAACTCAAATTAAAAGTTCACTCGAAGAAATAGAAGTTGCAACTCCAATTACATACAGAAGATATACTGGTCACCCAAGTGGAATAACCTATGGTTTCCAAGCCAAAGGTTTTGATAATTTATTACCTCGAGTTTTAAATGAATCAGAAGAAGAATTTATAAATGGATTAAAAATATGTGGATGTTATGGAAGTGATTTAGCTGGATTTGGGGAAACATATTTAAATGGGGAAACAATTGCTTTAAAGACACTAGAGGAGTGGGAATTATGAAAGATATCATTATAGAAAAGAAAAAAGAAAAAGCAATTTTAAAATTTGAAGATCTTTTTCAAGCACGAAAAGAAATATATGCAAATGGTTCAACAGATTCTATAAAGAATACAGATAGAATAAATGAATTAGCAGATACTCTTCATCCTGAAAAAATAGAAGTTGTAGTTGCATCGATTATTCAAGAAAATGACAAAACAAAATCTTTTATTTTAAAAAAAATAAATGGCTCGTTTCCTCCTTTCAAAGCGGGTTCTTATATTACCTTAGAATTAACAATAGATCAAAGAATATATAAAATGCCTTTTCCCATAACATCAAATCCTAATAAATTAGAAGAATACAAAATAACAATATCTGAAAGTGCATCAGAGCTTGTTTCAAATTACATGTATCATAATTGTCAAGAAGGACAAACCCTTTGTATCTCTAGTCCTTACGAGAATTTTTCTTATAATAGAATTCGAGATTCCAAAGACGTTATTCTTATTTGCTCTGGTTTTGGTATAACAAGTCTTTATGCACTGGTACAAGAGTTATTATCTCAACAACTTCCAAGTATTACATTACTTTATGAAGAAACATCAAAAGAAGATTTATTATGGACAGAAGAACTTGAAAAATTAGAAGAAAAAAATAAAAATTTTAATATTAAATATTTTTTACAAGAAGAAAAAATTAATAAAGAAGCAATTGAAAATGTAGGCCCCACAGGCAAAAGTTTATTTATCACTGGGAATCAAAGTTTTTATGAAAGATTAAACCCTATTTTAAAAGAATTAGAAATACCAAATAAATTCATTCGCCACGACATGTATACTACACGTCTAAAAGACTTCTTTAGAACAGAGCATAAGTTAACAGTCATAACAAAAAATAAATCAGTGGAAATATCTTGTTATGAAAATGAAACTTTGCTTCAAAGTTTAGAAAAAGCTCAAATAACGATTCCATCACAATGTACAGTAGGTGTATGTGGATTTTGTCGAAGTAAACTCATAAGTGGAGAAGTTAAAACAGAAATATCTGGCTTAAGAAAAAAAGATATTGAACTAAAATATATTCATCCTTGTGTGTCATATCCTTTAAGTGACATAACGCTACAATTGCCAAATTAAGATACTGTACAAGTATTCTTAAAAAAAATACTTGCCAAACCACAAAAATATAATAAAATAAAAAAATATTAAAAAAGGTAAAACGCCTTGATGTTTAATTTTGATTTTACTTTTAAGTCTGCAGAATTAACAGCATTAAGAAAAAAATAAAAAAGAGGAAAGACAGTAATAGGCACAAGTATGTTAATTTCCTCGTTACTATAATTGTACAGTAAAAGAATCTTGCCTATAAAAAAATTTAAATTGAGTTATGTTATTTTTTCTAAACAAGAATACCATGAAAATTGGTATTTTTTTAATCCTTGACGTTTTGATAGAAAAAATTTATACTTAACTTTGTGATAACTATGAAAATAATAAAATATACAAAATTAAAAAATAATCAGTATCAAGTAGACTTTGATAAAGAATCACTAATTTTATATGATGATATAATAATTCAGTATGAACTTTTACTCAAAAAATATATTAAGGAAGACGAACTTTTAAAGTTGAAAGAAGAAAATTCTTCCTTAAAAGGGTATTATCTTGCCCTAAAATATTTAAATTATAAAATGCGTACCAAAAAAGAGATTAAGGACTATTTAAAAAAGAAAGGAATTTCAGATGTATCAATAGAAGAGAGTATCGAGAAATTGGAAAAACAAGATTACATCAATGATGATAAATATACAAAATTTTACATTAATGACAGTGTAAAGTTTTCGTTAAATGGTCCAAACTTAATATTACAAAAATTAAAAGAGATAGGGATTAAGAAAGAAACTATCTTGCAATATCTTGACAAAATTCCAGCTGAAATCTGGCAAGAAAAAATAGAAAAATTAATTGCTAAAAAGGTCGCATCAAATCATTCCTATAGCAAAAGAAATTTAAAAAATAAATTAATTTTATTTTTGCAAACCAAAGGATATTCAAAAGAAATGGTTTGGGATAATATAGAAAATATCCAAATGCCAAACGACCCTTCGATTATAAAAAAAGAAAAAGAAAAATTAGAACGAAAATTATCTCGCAAATACGATGGAGCATCTCTAAGTTATCAAGTAAAAATGAAATTGCTTCAGAAGGGCTTTGCAAGCGATGAAATTGAAGAAATCTTAAAATAAAGATGAAAAAATGGAAAATTGTGTTATAATTACAATAAGTTAGAATATAAGGAGGCCCTCGAGATGAAGAATTTAGGGGGGGGGGTTGTTTAGACAATCTCC
>CAQRXS010000046.1 GCA_948874605.1 uncultured Bacilli bacterium
CTTCTTATTATGACATTTTTCTTATAATGTATTACATTGTACTTTACACTATCTAAAATAATTATAAAATGTCTTATTTCCCAAGTGAAGATATTTATACATTCTAAACGTTTATATAAAGTTCTAATCAATAAATTTTCCAAAAAAATTCTATTTCATTCTAATTTTGAATCATTACTTTTAAAATATAAAAATTCAATATCCCTAATATCAGAAAATGTGATTTTCTCTCCATCTTGAAACTCTATAACTTGATATACGCAATCTATTCTTTTTAAACAACCAGACCTTTCTTTAATAAAATCTAATTTAAAATATTTAAGAAATATAAATGGAAGTTTTTGAATATTTTTACTTAAAAATATCAAAGTATTCTCTAACTTATTTCTAGTAAATTCATCTAATTCAAAATTTTCATCAACAACACTTGAAACTCCTTCAATTGCCTCTTCAAAACCATTTAAAGCAGCAAAAGGATGAAATTGCATAGCACGATTTTCTACACTCATACAAGGATAATTAGAAATAGGCCTTTCAAGATTTATAATATCATCATAGTCTCGAGTCATCCCTTATGTCCACCTACCGTTTCATTTCGCTCTAAAGCAGTTGCATCATCTAATAAATTCATACCTTTAAAAATCGCATTCTTTCCATACTTATTTTTAATATTAAGTAAAGTTTGTTGAATCTTTTGTTCTTTTATTAACTCCTTTTTTTGGACTTCTTTTTGTTTTTCTAAAGTTTCATAATTTGTAAACAAATCCATTTGCTCATAAACACGGTTTCTATTATAAGCAGAATTACATAAATTCCCAACTGTCATATTTATTTTTTTTATCTTTAAATCCCTGCGAATAATTTTATCAAATAATTGCACAAAGCCTAATTTTATCAAAGAAGTTGATGATGATTGACTTTGTAAACGAAAAGTTCCATGTGCTGGTTTTGGGACAGTCCTACCATATCTATCCGTAGCAACTGGTCCACGATATCCATCTAATTCCTTATCATAATCAATATGTAAAAGAAGTAAATCCGTCAATAATTGTTTTTTTGTTAATTCAAGAGCGATACTTTCACTCATTTCTTCAATTACAAGCTTAGTCTGTTCGTATGTATAAGGATAACTTAAAACTTGTCCAGAACAAATACTTCTAGATTCTGGTTTATATTTTTTTATATCTTCTATTTTAACAGATTCAAATCCCCAGCTATGATCAATTAATAATTCAGCATTGACACCAAACATTCGAAATAAAAGAGCCTCATTTTCAAGAGAACAACGTGCGATATCTCCCATGGTAAATAAATGAATGCTTTCTAATTTTTTTGCATATCCTGGCCCAACTCTCCAAAAATCAGTTAATGGTCTGTGATTCCAAAGCTTACTACGATAACTTTTTTCATCTAAAAACGCGATTCGAACACCAAGAGAATTAGGCACAGTATGTTTTGCTAATATATCCATAGCAACCTTACACAAATACATATTCGTTCCAATACCAGCAGTCGCTGTAATTCCAGTTGTTTTATAAACATCTAAAATCATTTGGCTTACAAATTCCTGTGGTGTTTTTTTGTATAGTTTTAAATACTTTGAAATATCAATAAATACTTCATCAATAGAATAAGCATAAATATCCTCAGGAGCTACATATTTTAAATACACTTTATAAATATCAGTACTATATTTCATATAAAGCTTCATTCTAGGTGGCGCTACTATATAATCTACTTCTAAGGCAGAATTTTGTTTCAATTCAGAGTCTATAAAAGATTTTCCAACAAATCTATGCGTAGCAAGCTTTTTCCGCCTTTCTAAGTTAACACTTCGAATCTTACTTACTACCTGAAAAAGTCTTGATCTTCCACTTAAACCATAAGCTTTTAAAGACGGAGAAACTGCTAGACAAATGGTTTTTGTTGTTCTAGATTCATCCGCTACTACTAGATTAGTATCTAATGGGTCAAGCCCACGTTCCATACATTCTACAGAAGCGTAAAATGATTTTAAATCAATAGATGCAAACATAGTATCACCTTCTATTAAAAGAATTATATCAAAATCGCAGCAATAAAGAAACTATTGTTCGTAAAAAGTACAAAAAAAAATTCTTATTTTTCTGAATTTCTTTTCTTTTTTAATTTTACTGCAGTCCCATACGCAATAATTTCCGCAGCTCCATGCATAACACTAGAAGACCCATATCTTACACCCACAATAGCATCTGCTCCTAAAGACTTGGCATCATCTACCATTCTTTTCGTAGCCATTTGTCGCGCAACAGAAATCATATCGGTATAACTACTGATTTCTCCTCCAACAATAGTTTTCATACCTGCCATAAAATCACGACCTAAATTCTTAGATTGAACAATTTGTCCTTTAACAATTCCTAAAGTCTCAATAATCTCTTCTCCTGGAATAGAATCAATACTTACTAGCTTCATCTTCCTCACCTCCATTAATTTCTTTCATACGAATGATTAAATTATAACCAATTCCATAAACAGGAATACAAAAAAATAATACAAAGAAAATATAAATTAACCATGGTAATTTATCAGCATTAGTAAATTGAAAATAACTTATCATTCCAATTAAAGAAAGGAATAAAAAACTAAAAATCAAACTTGACAATATTGCTCCAATAATTTTTTTCCTTTTATTTGTCTTCGTATTCCTCATTGTAAACCCTTCTTTATTTAATACATTCATACCAACAAAATGATTTGTAACTTCAAGAGACTCAAGCGTATCATCTTTTTCTAAAATATCTAAACACATACTTTTGATTTTCTCATATTTTTCCTGTTCTTCTTCTATTTTTAAAATCCTTTCTTTCATACAATCTTTTAAAGAAACCACTCCGTCTTGTAACATTTTTATTTCATGAATAGAAACATCTAATTCCCTTAAAAACTTAATAATCTTTAATTTTTTTATATCTTTCTCATCATAGATACGATAATCATTATTCCTATTTCTTTTAGGATTTAATAAACCGTTTTCTTCATAAAATCGAATACTTTTTTTTGACAAATGCACAATGTGTTCTACTTCTGAAATATTCATAAAAACTCCTTTCACTATATGAGTATAATCCTTAACCATAGGGGAAAGTCAAGCAATATTTAAAAACAAAAAAAGTCATTACGACTTTCTTGAACGAGAACTTTTTTTCCTCTTTGGTAAATCTTTTTTGTTATTTTCCTTCTTTTTATGTCCTATTACTTCTTCTTTCTCTGAAACAATCTCTTGCTCAAAAACTTCATTAAGTTCACATAAAAATTCATCTAATAACATTCGCGTATTTTCTAAAATTTTGGTTGCTGCTTTTTGAACCACAGGAAGTTCCTGTTCCTGCGCAGCCACGATGAGCTCTGTACATTTATCTTCAATCAAAGCAACTTTCTCTAAAGCCGCCTCACGTGCTGTAACAGTATCAATAGTAGAAAGTTCGTCTCTAATCTCTTTTACTTTTTTTAAAAAATTAGCTTTCGTTTCTTCTACATCAACATTCTTAATTGTATCTACTAATAAGGAAAACGTTTTTTTTAAGTCATCCTGAATTTCATTACCTTCTTTCGGCGCAAGTAAAATACCTAGTCCTACCCCCACTAATGCTCCTGTAAAAAAAGAACGAAATCTCCCCTCTTTCACGCCTTTTTGCTCTCCTTTTTTTCTGCAACCTTCTTTGTAGCTTTCTTTTTAGCTGAAAATATATTTGCAACTAAAGAAGTAATTCCTTCTACAACTTTATCAGTAATTAAAACAATTCTATCAGTTGTACTATCAATAATATGAAATAAACCATCTAAAGCTCTTACTTTCTCATTAACATTATCAACAACTTTCTCAACTTTATCTAATGTTATTAAGCATTTAATTGCCAAAATGATTCCCACAATTAAAATGATAATTAATAAAACATAAATTACAATTGGTAGAAATTCTAATAAAAAACTCATCTTATTCATCCTCTCTATTTTCATACATTGAATCAATCAATTCAAACAAATCATTTTCTAAAGTTTCATCTGCTTCTATTTTTTGAGCTTCTGTCTTTTCAGAATTTTTATCTAATACATCCAATGTAATTGGCGCCTCATCTTCATCATAAACTGCTTCAAAATCTTTATCTTCTCTTGTATTAGGTAGTTCTATCGTATCAAAAGCAGTTTCTTCCAATAATTCATCAATTGATTTTTCATCTTGAGCTTCGTTCTTCACAAAAGAATGCTCTTTCTTTTCTGGAATATCTTCCAAATCATTTACTATTTTTTCTTCTAATGTTCCAAATGCTTTCTTACGCGCTTCAGCAACATCATAGGATTTCTTTTCTTCTTGCTTAATTACAACAATATCTTCTTTTTTATAATTCTTATCTAAAACACCATAAACAGGTGAAATAACAGGTGACGGCTTAAATTTTCTTTTATCATAGTCTGATGCTTTCGTTTCATAAGCACGTCCTTTAATTTCTTCTGCCTTAGGTCGCACGCGATTTTTCTTAGTTTGTGGACGTTCATGATCAAATAAATTTATACTCATATTTTTCTTTGGTTCTTCTGGAAAAAAATCTTCCATAGTTTTCATATCATTAAATTCTTGATCATCAAAGATAGGAAAATCAAAAGTTTTTTCAGCCTTAAAAAGCTCATGATCTTGAACTACTGGTTGTTCCTTTTGAACTGGTTCTTCATAAACGCTTCGTTTTTTAATAGGTTCTTTTTTATCCTCTTTTTGAGGTTCTACCTGCGTATCTTCGACAGGAATCTCAATTTCTTCCTCTTCAAATAATGCATTCTTAATTTTATTTAATAATCCCATGATTACCCCTCCAACTATCTTCTTATGAAATCTGGATCTACTGCTTCATCTTCTTCATAAGTTCCATATTCTTCTACAATCTTTAAATATCCACTCTCTGTTTCAGCACTTTCAAAAATATTATGTTCTACTTCATTAGATTTTAAAACATCTTCCCCCATTAAACTTATCAAAACATCATCTTGATAAGTAATAGAAGTCAAAATAGACATGGCATAAGCAATTGCACTGTTGATGCCATCTTTCGCAACTATCACTTCTATTTTAGCATAATTATACATGATTTCAATAAAATATTTGTCGTTTGCCGTATTTTTTATCTCAATATATCCAAAAAAATCTCCAGAAGATAAAGCTTTACTGTAAAAAGCATCATTTTTTTCAACATATTCTTCTTTCACTTTATTAAAATAACTTACCCTATCAACATACATATAATAAATTGCTGAATTAGAAGAAAAAATTTCATTGCTTCCTGAATGGCTCAAAGATTTTAAACCTTTTGGTAAATAATATTTATAGCCTGCTCGGTAAGTATTAACAATATTAACCTCACTAGAAATTATAGAGGAAAAAATAGAGTCAATCGACTCATTCTCTAAGCTAGTACAACCACTAGTAACAAAAAGTAGTAGGAATAAACATAATATTTTTTTCATGATTAACATCCTTTTCAATATATCAAGTATAACAAAAAAACAATTTTTTGTAAATTACCCATTAAACATCGTTAATTTTAAATAAGCATACTCTTCGAGTAAGGATTCACTCTTCAAAGAAATATTCTCTATTCTAAACTCTTTTCGTTCATAAAAATTATTTTTTAAATAATAATAGTGATAATCAGCAGCTATATTTTCATTATAATAAATAGCAAGGAAATCCTTTACATAATCAATAACTTCATTCGTAATTTCATTTCTTTCTCCAAAGTAAACTACTTTTTGATTTCCCTCATCTTGAATAAGGATATGATAATAATAGTTCTGCGAAGAAAATGGTTCTTCTTGCTTTTGATATAGATAGGAATTCCAAAAGTCTCTAGAATTTTCATAAAATATCTTATGATCAGTAGCAGAAAGCGGTATGATATCAGAAAGAGAAATTTTATAATGCATTCCTTTATCTTCTTCAAAAGCTATAGAAATATGATTTCTCTCATCTTGATATAATTCAAGCGAACCATGATAAAAAGAAGAAAAGCGATTAAGTGCTTTGTCATTTTTTTTATCTACAAGCGAACAAAGCAAAGCGAGGCCATATTGAAATTCGTCATTAATTTCATAAGTAAATCCCTCAATAGCATCAGTTATCGTAAATTCCAATACATAATTATTATGAAAAAGTCTATAATTATTTTCTTCTATGGGTTCTAAGACCCAATCAATACGGATATCTTCATCAAGCTGTTCAAATAATTCTTCCCAACTTTCGTCTTTTCTAAGAAAATATAACCCCAACATTCCTAATAATAAAACACATAATAAAATAATAAAAATATATTTTTTCTTCATGGCTTCCTCGTTTCTACTTCTACACTACTACTTGAAGAAATTGGCGTTGTACTCCATGAACTCCAAGGACCATAACATGTCGTACCAGACAAAGAATACCCAGAAGGACAAGAATAAGTAGTTTTTTTACAAAGAGGATATTCTAGTGTATAACCACTCGGACAAGTTGAAGTCATGCTAGGCGTACATATTGGAATATTAGGTAATTGTGCATTTTCCCATTTAACGCAAAATTTGCTACCATAAACTTCCATATATTGAATACACTTTCCCCCTCCATATCCTTCTTTCGTTGGAGGATTACATTTTACTCTGTTAGATTCTGCCTTTGTTAGATTCTGACACAAGCCATAATAATTAGCATTAATTGCGGGACATTTATTCATATCTGTAGAATTAGGCAAATAAGCACGACCAGAAGTGCAACTACAAGAATATAAAGATTCCGTAACTACATCCTTAGTGATAACGCTTGATGTAGCTGGAACTACACTTCGCGAGCGATATTCTATACAGGCATGCGTATTACAACTTTGAGTCACACTGTTAGACGAAACTCCACAACTAACAGTATTATCATACTCACTTACATAATAAGCATCACCTGTCTGCGTCCCCCCTCCACAAGAAGCACTACAAGACTTCCAAGAATAATGCGACAATACAGTCTTACTACAACAATCACGTGGAATATCACAAGTAACAGATTCTTTTTTTGTTTCACAGGTCCTTCCAAAAAACTTATCTTTATTTTGCAATGTGCTCTCAAAAGTAGCATCCCCACATTTTGGACAACTACTGGAAGTATTATGAATTTCATTCCAAGAAGTTTTTACATCACAATATTTATAAACCCGATATGTTTCTCTTTTATGAACAATATTTCCAGAACCATCTTGAATACTAACATAAAGAATTCGTTCTCCACCATCATAGTCCCCTTCAAAATCTACATCAATAGTATTCGAATAGGGCACCCACTCACAATTTTCCAAAAAATTGCTTGTAGAAACGCACATTTTAAGATTACTGGTATTATCAGGAGTTCCATCATATGCATCTATCGTAGCTTTCGGAGTAAGATTATTATAACCTATCGCTGTCGATACTAAATGAATAGACTCAATAACTGGAATTGTTTTATCAACATTAGAAATTATAATTTTTCTGTTCTCTGCATCATCAGAATCCATTTCATTCAAAACCATATCACGTGCACAAATATAATATTCTCCATTTTCTAAATATACCGTCTGTATACCATCTTTAACATTCTGATAATCTACACCTTCGCATACAGGAGTAGAAGAAAGACCAAAATCTTTAACCCCTGCTCCATCTTTATCCGTTAAAGTAAACTCAACCTTTCGATTTTGATTCACAGAAATATTAGAATCATCAACTACTCTTATACTACTTACTTCAGGCGCAACATTGTCTAATAAAACATACTTAGAAGACTCATTTTGTAAAATAGTCCCATTTACATTAATTTTTAGCAAAAAATTCACTTTACTTTGTAATAAACTATTTGTACTCACATGATACAAACAATCATTAAGTTCACTGCCTACACATTTCTTCTCCGATTCACCATACCATAAAATTTCCTCAATAAAGGGTGCATAATATTGATATTTCTCTTTTAACTCATAAGTAATATAAACTTCTTTTCTTTTTAACCAATCAGTTCCTTCAACCTTTGGAATATCTTTACCATCATGATCTACTAAACGAAGATTTACCATACCATGTAAGGAATCTAACTCTTCTTGTGTATAACATTTTTCACTTTCCGTAATACTTGATTCATAATGGTTTTCTTGAAATAAAACATTAACAATATCACAAGACATATCTCTATCAGTTCTAGGATCTTTAAACTCACCAGCTTCATTATCTGGTTCTAAAAGTCCTTTTTCAATCAACGCTTTAATATCAAAAACAATTTTACTAGAGTCACTAGAATACATTTCACTTTTAGCCAATACTTCACTTATCTTTGACTCATATACCTTTTGATGAATGACCGATATAATACCTGTATAAGCTGGAACTGCCATAAGCAGTATCACCGTAATAATCACTATAATTGCAAGTACCTCAACTAACGTAAAACCTTTTTTCATAGACAACCTCTATTCTTATTAAGAATACCACAAAAAAGCAAAGAAATCTATTGCTTCTTTGCCTCAACATAATTAATTTTAATTCCTAAAGAAGAAAACTTTTGCTCATATTCAGTTGGTATATTAAAGAAAGACTCATTCTTCAAATCTAAACTAACTTTTTCAAATATATAACCAAATTTACTAAACTCCTCTAAACTAAATGCAAATAACTTTATATTATCCGTTTTTTGAACAATAATTTTTTCACCTTTAAAGATTTCTTCATAAATAGCTAAATAATCGTGATGCGTAAGTCTTCGCTTAGCATGTCTAGTCTTAGGCCATGGATCAGAAAAATTTAAATATATTTTATCTATTTCCTTTTCAAAAACTTCTGTAAGTTCCTTCGCATCAATACAAAGAAAACGAATATTTTGTAAATTTTCATCCTCCATCTTTTCAATAGCCCGCACTAAAACACTCTCATATTTTTCAATCCCAATAAAATTTATATCCGGAAAATTACGAGCCATCTCAATTAAAAATGCCCCTTTACCCATACCAATTTCGATATGTATAGGATTGTCATTAGAAAAAACACTACCCCAATTACCTTTGAAATTCCTTGGATTTTCGATAAAATATTCCGAAGAATTTAATTTTTCTTTTGCATTTTTTACATTTCTTAAACGCATATTATCACTTCTTTCTCTTATTTTGCATATATTTACTTTAGAGGAGGACTTTTATGAAAAAAGACCGTAATTCATTTTTTGAAAGTTCTAATTTTAACATGAGCGCAATGAATCAAAACATGAATCCTATGAATATGCCAAATCAAAACATGATGCCAAACATGAGCGCAAACAGTAGTTTTTATGCTTCACAAAATATACCCATGCCTATGCCTAACTATCCAAATATGAATATGGGTAGCTCTAGTTTAACAGAACTTGAAAGTAGAATATCAAAAATTGAAAGAAATATCAATCGTTTAGATGCAAGACTATCTAAACTAGAAGGAAATTCATTTAGTCAAACACCATACGATTCAGACGGAAACATGTATATGGTATAAGTGCACAAAGCACTTTTTTTGATTTAAAAAAAACATC
>CAQRXS010000047.1 GCA_948874605.1 uncultured Bacilli bacterium
GATATTGAAAAAGAATGGTATAAGTACGAAAACAAAGAATGGGCGAATGCAGTCATATTAACGAGTGATGAAAAAGAATACCAAAACAACGAAGTAATACCAGAAGATAACATCGAGTCTTATTTCGTATGGATACCAAAGTATAGGTATCAATTATGGAACTTAGAAGAGTATACAGAATTAACAGAAATTGATGAGAGTAAAGTACATGAAATACCAGTGATATTTGGTGATTACAATACTAGTGATTCTGTAAGTGGTGAATGCACCACACCTATGACTTCTGGCAACATTGGTAATTGTGAAGAAGGAGACTACATGACACATCCCGCTTTCCTAAGTATTCCAAGTAATGGTTTTTGGGTAGGCAAATTTGAGCCAAGTAAAGGAAATGAGAATTTGGATAATAGTAAAAATCCAGAAGGTTTACAAATTAAACCTAACAAAGTTAGTTGGCGTAGTATCCAAGTAGGCAATGCATTTTATACAAGTTATGAATATAAAAGAAACTTAGATAGTCATATGATGAAGAATACGGAATGGGGAGCTGTGGCATATCTACAACATAGTAAATATGGTTCAGGAACGAGTGTAAGATTTAATAACAATTCTGACTTTATAACAGGCTATGCAAGTGTGAATGAACCTGAGTGTGGGTATACAGGGGATAATCAAGAATGTAATAAATATGGAACGACAGAAGATGTAACAAAGCCTTATAATACAGAAACTGGAGTGCTAGCTAGTACGACTGGTAATATAACTGGAATTTATGATATGTCAGGTGGAGCTTGGGAGCATGTTATGGGTGTAATGACAGATGAAAATGGCGAACCATTAATTGGCAGAAGTACAACTCATAATTCAGGATTTAAAGGAAATGATGCAGAAAGCGGTTCTTCAAATTCTGGATACAACTGGCCAGAAGAAAAATACTATGATAAATATTACTATGGGACTAGTACTTCTGAATATACAAGAAGAATATTAGGAGATGCGACAGGAGAGATGGGCCCTTTTAAAAGCGTTACCTATGGAATAAAAAACGGAAGACAAATAGGTTCATGGTATGCCGCTCGTGTGGAATTTGTATATCCTACGAATCCTTGGTTTATTCGTAGTGATGCATATTTTTGTGGTACAGAGGCAGGAGTGTTTGCATTCAGTAACTATGCTGGTTCAGTGGCTTCACATGGAAGTTTCCGAGTTGTACTTACCCCCTAATTAAAGAATTTAAATGTTTGGACTGTTTTTCTTTACACCATTTTACATTAGTAGTATAATAGTTTTAACGAAAGAGTGAGATCAAATGCAAGAAAGATACGGTGTAGGAATAACAAGAACCCAAAAAGAGCCATACTGTTTTCCTATGACATTAAAACAAATTGATGAGCTTACTACAACAAAAAGCAAACAAGAAATTTTAGAAATAATTAGAAAAAATGATTCTACAATTTTAGAAACGAATGCCGAAAGAGTAACAATCTTTCAATTTCAAAAAAATCGTTGGAAAATATCTAATATTTCATATATTGATTCTGACCACCAGTACATTTTAAGCTTTTCCATGACGGAATTATTTAAAAAAGAAAGAGAAAAAAAAGTTTTAAATATTTTATACAATCATTTTTCTTCATTTCTAGAAAAGAAATTTGTGAGTAATACTATGAAAGAAACGATAAAACAGATGAAAACAAATAGTCAAGATTTTCTAAAAAGCTTTGAACAATTAGATTATATAGAAAAACGTTTTATTAGGGATTATCTTGCATCAAAATTTGATGTTACAAGTTTATCAAAAGAAAAACACCCAATAACAACTAAAATTTCTGACCTACAAAATGAGCCAATAATTATAGAAGATTATAAATTAGCAAAGAAGAAGGCAAGTTAATAGCTTTCTTTTTTTTGCATATACTTTCTTAGGTGATAGTATGCATCTTTATAAAACTATGAAAAGCTTCCTACTTGATCAAAACTATTTTATTGATATGTGGGAGAATTACATTCATGTATATGGTCTTGTAGATATTGATGTACTTGGCGAAAAACAAATTGTGTTAATTTTAGAAAAATTCAAATTAAATTTGAAGGGCCAAGACTTTCGCGTATTAAAACTTACAAAACAAGAAATTTTGATACAAGGTATTTTAGAAGGGGTGAATATTTTGTATGGAGAATAATTATTTCTGGGTCGAAATCGAATTAAAACAAAAAGAACGATTTATGTTAAAGTGTTTTAAAATGAGAGTATCCATTTTTGAAACGAAAGAAGAAGGAAATAAACTGTTTGTTAAAATTAAAGCAGAAGACTTTAAAAAAATGAAGCATATTTGGTTTGTAAAAATTAAGAAAAAAGATGTAACTGGCGTTTTAAAACTTAAAAATCAAATAAAAAAGCATCATATTTTTTTACTCGCTTGCATTTTTGGAATAGGTTTATTATTTTTTCTTTCTCGCGTCATGGTAAAAGTGGAAGTTATTCATTCAAAAAAAGAAATACGCGATTTAGTTAGCTTAACTTTAGAAGAAAAAGGGATAAAAAAAAATACTTTACGTAAAAGCTATGAAGAAATAGAAAAAATAAAAAAAGAAATATTAAACGAATATCCTGAAAAATTAGAATGGATTGAAATTGAAACAAACGGGATGAACTACATAGTTCGAGTAGAAGAAAGAAAAATAGAAACGATGGAAGAAGAGAAGAAAAGTTGTCATATTATAGCCACAAAAGATGGTATTATAAAAAACATGATTTTTAAAAAAGGAGAAGCGGAAGTTCAAATTAATGATTCTGTCAAAAAAGGTGATATTTTAGTACGAGGAATCATAAAAAAAGATGAAATAGAAAAAGGAACTGTGTGTGCAAGTGGCGAGATTTATGCAGAAGTTTGGTACCATGTAAGTGTGAGTTTGCCTATGGAATATGTGACAACTAAAAGAACTGGAAAAAAAAGATGGAATATTCGCTACCGTAATTCCTATTATGATGACTTTATATTTCGTAGTCGACTTCAAAATTATGAAGAAGAAAAAACACCAATCTTTCGTTTTCTAGGGCAAGAAATATCTTTTGTTACCCAATATGAAGTAGAAAAAATAAAAAACACTTATTCAAAAGAAGAAGCAGAAGAAATTGCCATAAAAGAAGCCCTTGCTAAAATTACCAGCACATTAAAGGAAAAAGAGGAGATTATAGATAAAAAAGTTTTGAAAAAAGAAGAAATTAATAGTACAATGAATATAGAGGTTTTTGTATCAGTGAAAGAGTCTATAGGCGAGGTGCAAGAATTTGAATGGGAACCAGTAGGTGAATAGAATAGAAGTGGTGGATTATGGAATTACAGATTGTCTCAAATACTTTGAAAGATATTTGGCCAATGTTAACAATCTTTTTAGTTGTTATTATTTCAATACGTGTCACATATGTGCGCGTAAATCATGAAAAATTTATTTTCCATAAAGAATTTTTAAATTTAGTATTTGTTGTATATGCCTTATTATTATTTCAAATGCTTACAAATACCGAGTTAAATACCTCTGGTGGGTTAAATTTAATTCCATTTACAGAAATTCTTCGATATAAGGTTGGAACGCCTGGTTTTAACTTAAATGTTATTGGAAATATTGCAATGTTCATTCCGTTTGGTTATTTTGTATCTGGCTATGTGAAAGCAAGTAAAATTAGTCATATTTTATTCATTAGTACCATAACAAGTTCCACAGTGGAGTTTGTACAACATTTTATTGGGCGAAGCTTTGATGTAGATGATATCCTTTTAAATGTTACAGGAGCGATTATCGGCTTCTTACTATATGTTGGATTTTCAGCAATAAAGAAACATCTTCCAAGATTTTTCCGAAGTGACACTTTTTATAATATTCTTTGTATTGTGCTATCTATATTAGTTGTGTTATATTATTTACAAGTGATGGGAATTAAAATTTATTAATTTAGTGGGGTTTTACTTATGAATGAATATGTAATTAATGATTTATATGGATATCAAGATTATGAGTATTTGAACAACGTCATAGAAAGAGTATTTTTCCATGAAAAAGTTTCAAATGCTGTTTGTTCCATAATATTTGTGGATAATCAAGAGATTCAAGAATTAAATAAAACAGCAAGAGGGATAGATCGAGTTACTGATGTAATAAGTTTTGCTCTTGAAGATGGAGAAACAATAAAAAATTCAGAGTTACGAATTTTAGGAGATATTTATATTTCTATTCCAAAAATGCAAGAACAAGCAAGTGAATATGGACACAGCGAAAAAAGGGAATTATCATTTCTATGTGTTCATGGGCTTCTTCATTTACTTGGTTACGATCATCAAACAAAAGAAGAAGAGCAAATTATGTTTGATTTACAGGAGGAAATTTTGAATGAAGAAGGAATTACCAGATAAAAAAGAGCCAATGTTGACTCATTACAGAAAAAGCATAAAGTATTCTTTGGAAGGGCTATTATCCGCGTTTCTTTCCGAAAGAAGCTTCCATCTTTATTTTCTTTGTGCTATCTTGGTCATATCTTTAAGTTTCTTGCTTCAAATATCAAAATACGATGCTATTATAGTTAGTATCATACTAATACTAATTTTGGCTATGGAACTTATTAATACAGCAATAGAATCTGTAGTAGACATGGTTATGAAAGAATATCATCCCTATGCAAAACGTGCCAAAGATTGTGCAGCCTCTGCAACATTCGTGCTTGTTGTACTTGGTATTGCATTAGGTTTTGTTATATTCATTCCATATATGAAATAGGAGGTTGTAGTAAATGAAAAGTGGTTTTGTAAGTTTAATTGGGAGACCAAATGTAGGAAAAAGTACTCTTTTAAATTCAATTTTAGATTTTAAAGTCGCGATTACGTCTGATAAAGCGCAAACAACTCGTAATATTATTCAAGGAATTTACAATGAAAGTGATACTCAAATAATTTTCTTAGATACTCCTGGTATTCATAAACCAAAAAGTAAATTAGGAAAAATTCTAAATAAAGAAAGCTATTCGCTTACAAAAGATGTAGATGTTATTTTATTTGTTGTAGATGCGAAAGAAGGATTAGGACATGGAGATAAATTTATCGTGGAATCTTTAAAGAAAAGTGATTCTCCAGTAATTTTAGTCTTAAACAAAATTGATTCAATGACAAGAGAAGAACTAATGAAGCGTATTACTGAATACAAAGATATTTATCCATTTGCTGAAATAGTGCCTGTAAGTGCCTTAACAAAAGATAATGTTGCCCATTTAATAGAAGTCATAAAAAAATATTTAACAGGGAATGTTCGCTATTTTGAAGAAGATATGGTTACAAGTAATTCTCTATCTTTTATGGCAAGTGAACTGGTACGTGAAAAATTGCTTCGCGTAACAATTGAAGAAGTACCACACTCTCTTACCTGTGTGACAACTAAATTTGAAGAAAAAAGTGATTTAGTTACCATTTTAGTTGACATTATTGTAGATCGAGATTCTATTAAACGAATTGTAATCGGTGCAGGTGGCGAGAGATTAAAAATGGTAGGAATAGAAACAAGAAAAGAATTAGAAACAATGATAGGAAAAAAAGTATACTTAGAATTATATGTAAAAACGATTAAAAATTGGAAAGAAAAAACAAGTTATTTAAAAGAATTAGGCTTTGATGAATTAAATTTAAAATAATATGAATAAAAAGTTTTCATGCTTCCCATGATAATAACAGAAAGGGATTGAATTTATGACAAAAAAAGAAGCATGGGAAAAATTTAAAGAGACTGGAGAAATTAAATATTATTTAAAATATAAAGGAAAAGATGTGGAATTATGATAGAAAAAGTGACGGGTTTTATTGTTAGTACTGTAAGTTTTAAAGACACGTCGCTTATTTTAAACATTTTTACAAAAGAATACGGGCTAATAGGTGTAATGGGGCGAGGCGTGAAATCAATGAAAAATAGACTTCGTGCTTTGACTCAACAATTCACTTATGGCTTTTTTTATATTTATTATAAAGAAAATAAATTATCTTTATTAAAAGATGCAGATATCATTAATCCTTTAGAATATCTTCATGGGGACATAACTTTAATTGGCTATTTGAACTATATTTCAGAGCTTGCAAGTCAAGTATACAAAGAAAGTGAAGAAAAACTTCTATTCGATTTGTTGATAGAGATTATCCTAAAAATGAACGAGGGCCTTGATCCAGAAGTTTTAATGAATATATTTGAAATTAAATGTTTACCTTTTTTATGCGTAGGGATTTTGTTAGATGAATGTTCCAAGTGTGGTTCTACAAAAAATATTGTAACAATTGATGGGGATGCTGGAGGATTAATTTGTAGAAATTGCTACCGAAATGAACGTGTTGTGTCCATAAAATCAATAAAACTTCTTCGATTGTATTTTTATATTGATGTTAAAAGTATTACAAAATTAGATATTGCGAAAGAAAACAAAGAAGAAATTGATACATTTTTAAACATATACTATCGTAGATATACAGGAATGTATTTGAAAAGTAAAGATTTCTTGCAGAAATTAAAAGAACCTCCGTTAGTTGAAAAGGAAGCCTGAAATAATTATGTTTTTATTAAGAGAGATTCTACGCTGGAATAGAATCTTTTTCTATCTGGTTTTCTCATATAGTATCTAAAAATAAAAGTTTTTAATCATTAGGAAATAGTATGTGAAAATTCCAAAGCCTATGCAGTTTGACAAAACGATATTTTGGTGCTAGACTAGCCAAAAAAAGGAGAAAAGATTTTAAAATGACAGTATCAGAAATCAAAGATTATTATAATTTTGAAGATATGAAAAACATAATATTGGAGCGTTACCAAGAGTTACTAGCTTATTATGAATCTTTTTCAGCATTAAATACGCAACAAAAGATGCAATTAGGCGCTATTCGACAAATTTTGGCAAGTGAAAAATTATTAGAAAAAGCTACTATACTTTCAACTATGCAAGAGATACAGAAAATATTATCAGACATATGTGTTAGAAATAGAATTCCTAGCCATAATATCGTTGCATTTGGAAAAAACATTGAAGTTGATGATAGAGTAAACGGAATTTCACCAGAAAACTTCAGAAAAATGCTTTTTGAATCAGTTGGTCTTGAATTTATTCCAGTTGAGGAACTAATAAACGAGAAAACAAAATTAGATTGCATTTGTAAGGCAATTCATAGTGGAGAAGTAACACCTAGTAATCGCTACTGGTATGCTTTTCATAAAAGAACACTTGAAATTCTTTCAAAGAAAACTTTGATCTCTTATCGGATGGATTATAGTGCTTCTTTTTATCCACCAATCAATAGTTTTTCTTATCAATTTGACTCGTGCTACAATGGATTTTCTACCGATTATATCTTTGCTAGTAACGTCATAAATTATCCAGATGAGGCTCTACCAAAAAGAATAAGATTTGAAAAAGAATTGTAGACGGAGTCTAAATTTATCGGATTTTAAAAATTGGATTTATGTCAAGTTTTTAGACGCGAATTTCTTTAGTAATTTAAAATTAAACTATTGCTAAATTAGTAACATAATTATCATATTTTTGTTTTCGTCCATAAGAATATTAAAACGTTGATCTAAAGTTTCGAAAAAGTTTTCAAAGAAAAGAATACCTATAGAGTTAAAAAATTTTAAAATAATAAAAATAAATTAGAATAGATATTATTAGAAGAATCCAATGCAAATTGATCAATAATGAAATAAAGTTTTCCTTAATTGTGTAAATAAATTGTTTGACAAGTAAATTTTTTTGAACTAATTTCTAAAATCTGTGCTAATATACTCATATGAAAGAACTCCTCTATTTTATGGTTTATAGGTACATTGTACCACAGAGTTCTGTCTTTCTTTTTTTGCAATCCGATACTTTTAGACAGCAAATTATAAAAGTACTTGCTTATAAAAAAAAAATAACATATAATATATTTATAAAAGCGATGAAGGTGTGGAATACTGGAGCTATATCAAAAGAGGGATTCTTCTAGAATAAATAAGGTGGAACCGCGGGTAATAACTCGTCCTTATAATTTTTAGAAGAATCTTTTTTTGGAAGGAAGGATAATAAAATGAAAATGGAAGATTTAGTACTTTTTTGTAAGCAATATGGATACATATTTCAAGGAAGTGAAATATATGGGGGCCTTTCAAATACTTGGGATTATGGACCTTTAGGTATAGAATTAAAAAATAATATTCGCAAGTATTGGTGGAAAAAGTTTGTTCAAGAAAACCCTTATAACTATGGATTTGACGCGGCAATTTTAATGAATCCGGAAGTTTGGATAGCAAGTGGTCATGTCGCGAATTTTGCTGATCCTCTAATCGATTGCAAACGTTGTAAAAGTCGTCATCGTGCAGATAAATTAATCGAAGAATTTACGGGTGGAGAAGAAACAGGTGATGGTTGGGAAAATGAACGTATTGAAAATTATATTCAAGAAAAGCATATTATTTGTCCAACATGCGGAGCTTGCGATTTTACTCCAATTCGAAAATTCAACTTATTATTTGAAACACATCAAGGAGTTACAGAAGAAGCAAAAAGTAAAGTATATTTAAGAGGAGAAACCGCTCAAGGTATGTTTGTAAATTTTTTAAATGTCCAACGAAGCATGAGAGCGAAAATTCCTTTCGGTATTTGCCAAACTGGTAAAAGTTTTCGTAACGAAATAACTCCAGGTAATTTTACTTTTCGAACTCGTGAATTTGAACAAATGGAAATGGAATTCTTCTGTAAACCTGGAACAGATTTAGAATGGTTTGGTTATTGGAAAAATGCCTGTGTGGAATTTTTAAAAGATTTAGGACTAAAAAAAGAAAGCATTCGTCTTCGAGATCATGCAAAAGAAGAATTATCTTTTTATAGCAAAGCCACAACAGATATCGAATTTAAATATCCATTTGGATGGGGCGAATTATGGGGAATTGCGGATCGAACAAATTATGATTTAAGCACGCATATGGAACATTCAAAGCAAGATTTAAGATATTTAGATCCAGAAACAAACGAAAAATATTTACCGTTTGTAATTGAACCAGCAGTCGGACTAGATCGACTTGCACTTGCCGTACTTAGTGATGCTTATACGACAGAATTATTAGAGCAAGAAGAACGCTTAGTTTTGAAATTAAATCCTGTAATTGCTCCATATAAAGTAACGATTTTACCTTTAATGAAAAAGATGCATAGTGAAAAAGCTATGGAAATCTATGGGGAATTATCAAAAGATTTCATGTGTACCTATGACGAATCCGGAAGTATTGGTAAAAGATATCGTAGAAGTGATGCAGTAGGAACTCCTTACGCAATTACAATTGACGATGAAACGATGAATCATGGAACGGTAACAGTAAGAGATAGAGATACAATGGAACAAACTACAATGACAATAATGGAACTAAAAGAATTTTTAAAAGAAAGAACAAGTATGTAAGTTCTTTTTTCTTGACTTTATAGGAGACCAACTATGAATAGTCAATAGTTTTTTTGTAAAAAAATGAGAAAATTT
>CAQRXS010000048.1 GCA_948874605.1 uncultured Bacilli bacterium
TTTATTTTTACTATCTACTACTAGCATAAGTTCATCTTTTTTTTCAGCTTTTTTACCAGCCAAAATATCAAAATTGTTATAAACTTCCGATATATTATTTTTTTCTACAGAATGTGGCATAGGATAAAAAGGTAACTCTGATACGTTTATTTGCTTTATCTTACCGTTTATTTTCTGCAAAATATTAAAATTTGTCGCATACATATACATTATTCCTGAAACATCATTAGTTGAAAGCTTTTCAATATAATTTATATAATCCTCGGTAATTATGTTTTTACGGATATATTTTTCTTCATCCACCGTGCTAGATATTACATAGTCAATATCTGGATAAGATGTCTCATTTTTACCCATATCTTCCTGCAAAGCCTCCAATGTTTCTTCCGTAATAGGAGAACTTTCAGAGCTGATAATAATAGGTAAATTACTTAAAGTATTTTTTTCAAAAAGGTCGATTTGCTTATCAAAACCATTCGACAAACTAAGAATTAAAGAAATACCAATAATTCCTATAGAAGAAGCAAAAGCAGTAAGTAAGGTTCTTCCCTTTTTAGTCCGAATATTATTGAACGATAAATGAAGCGCTGTTAAAAAATTCATCGATGTTTTACCAATATTATAATTATCTTCAACACTTTCTTTTTCTTTTAAAGGATTCGAATCTTCCCTAATTTCTCCATCCTTCATTTCAATAATTCTTGAAGCATAATTACGAGCAAGTTCAGGATTATGTGTAACCATAATTACTAATTTGTCTTGAGCAATCTCCCTAATTAATTCCATAATTTGTACACTTGTCTTAGAATCAAGCGCACCGGTGGGCTCATCTGCTAAAATAATATCTGGATCGTTGGCTAAAGCTCTAGCAATCGCTACTCTTTGCATTTGACCGCCTGATAACTGATTTGGCTTCTTGTGAATATGTTCTTTTAAACCAACTTTCTGTAAAACCTCGATAGCTTTCTTTCTTCTTTTTTTCGCACTAATTCCCGACAAAGTCATTCCCATTTCAACATTTGCCAAAATATCGATATGACTAATTAAATTATAACTTTGAAAAATAAAACCAACACAATTATTTCGGTAGGAATCCCAATCTCTATCTTTAAAAGATTTTGTAGACTTACCATTAATAATCAAATCACCTTCATCATATCTATCTAAGCCACCAATAAGATTTAAAAGTGTTGTTTTTCCTGAACCACTGGGGCCCAAAATTGAAACAAATTCATTTTTACGAAATTTTAAATTTACACCTTTTAAAGCATGTTGAACGAATTCACCTGTCTTGTAACTTTTCTTTATTTTTTTTAATTCTAACATTTTTTTGTTCCTTTCGTAATAAAATATGTCAAGCTCTTATCATTTAGAAGGACTTGTCAAAAAATATTATATAGAAAGAATTATAAAAATGCAAATTGAAAAAAACAAATCCTCATATTAAGGATTTGTAATTATCTAAATGGCGCTCGATGTAGGACTCGAACCTACGACCTAACGGTTAACAGCCGTGCGCTCTACCGACTGAGCTAATCGAGCAGTACATATAGATTATATAAATAATTATGTACATTGTCAATAAAAATATACCAGAAATTTACTAATTTTTTCCAAAACTTAAGTACTTTTCACAAAATTTCTTCACTTTGAAGCTTCATCAAGTAGTTATTTAGCACATCCATAATCTCACGTTCTGTTTTAGTATCACAAATTTTTTGCTTTATTTCTTTACCGTTTGGCATTCCCTTCAAATAAAATAAAATATTAGACCGAATTTCTAAAAGAGCCTGAGATTCTGATTTATCTATTTTTAAAAGTTCAAAATGTCTTTTCATCATATTTATCTTTTCTTCAAACGTTACTGGAGTTATTCTAGCGCCGGTTTGTAAATATAGAAGACAATCACGAATAAGCCAAGGATTTCCTAAAACACCACGTCCAATCATTACTGCATCGCATCCTGTTTCATCCAACATTTTTTTTGCAAGTTCTGGAATAACTACATCTCCATTTCCTATAACTGGTATAGTAACCGCATCTTTTACTTTTTTAATCCAGCTCCAATCTGCCTTTCCAGAATAACCTTGACTTCTGGTTCTCGCATGAATTGTAATTGCACTTGCACCAGCTTTCTCTATAATTTTCGCAACATCCACACAGTTAATAGATTTTTCATCCCATCCTAATCGAATTTTAACCGTTACAGGAACAGAAACAGCTTCCACTACCGCTGAAACTATTTCATATATTTTATCTGGATTTTTAAGTAACGCACTCCCTGCTTGAGCAGAAACAGCAACTTTTGGAACTGGACACCCCATATTAATATCTATAATATCTGGCTGCATAAATTCTTCCACAATTTTTGCTGCTCTCACAAAAGTATCAACATCACTTCCAAATATTTGTTGAGCAATAGGTCTTTCTTCTTCACTCATTTTCAACAATTTAAATGTTTTCTCATTACGATAAGTTAACGCTTTATCACTTACCATTTCAGCATAAATAAGTCCAGCTCCCATATTTTTAATAATTTTACGAAAACTGGTATTAGAATATCCCGCCATTGGAGCTAAAACAATTGGATTTTTAATTTCAACATTTCCTATAAAAAAACTCATAGTTCAACTGTTAACTCCTCATTATTTTCCAGCAAAAAAGCATTTGCTTCATCTCTATCTATATGAAACTCCAAAAAACCATTTTCACTTGCCTTAATATGTGCGTAAAATTCTCCCTTTCTCTTTCCATCTACTTTAACACGAACAAGGCTATCGTCAGAAACACCATATACTTTTAAATCATCATAATTCATATGAATATGACTTTCGGCTAGAATACACGCATTTTCCAAAGTAACGCTGCCATCTTCACCAATCAAAGTAATAGTTTCAGAATTCTCTAAATCTCCACTTTTACGAACAGGTGGATTTAAACCTAAAATATGTGCATCACTTGCTAATATTTCGACTTGATTATAATTTCTGAAAGGCGCAAGAATACGCACTTTTTCTATACGTCCCTTTGGCCCAACTAATGTAACGGTTTTATCTGTAGCAAACTCACCTATTTGTTTTAAATCTTTTAATTTTTGACAAGGTGTAGAAAATAATTTTTCATACATTTCTTTTGTTAAATGAACATGATGATTGCTTATTCCTACTGGTACTTTAAATGTCATAAAATAACCTCCTTTTTTACTTCTTTTGTATTATATCAAAAATACTTACCATAATAAAGAAAGAAAGGAGAATTTATGAAGAACTGTAATTGTAATGACTGCGACGAAAAGTCTGTCGAAGGTCGCGCTTTTATTGATAAAGATACAGGCTTATTATGCGTCGACTTAGAAAAACAAGACTATCCAACAGATAAAGATATTCTCGTACCTTATGTTTGTACGACTTGTGGAGAAACCACTTGGAAAACAAAATCAAAAACTGAAAAAGACGCTTAGTCTTTTTTTATTTATTCCATCACACCACGAAGCACGCATTCGCGGATATCCGTAAACATTAAAAGTTGATGTTTGTTAAAATTATGTCTAGAAAAAAGGTGATTTAGATGCGATTTAAAGAAGCAGTAAGTAGAAGAATTTTAGAACTTTGCGAAACTTATAATTATACGCCAAATGGTCTTGCAGAAGCAGCTTGCATACCACCTACAACTCTCCAAGATTTAATTAATTGCAAAGTGAATAATCCAAGTTCTTCTGTAATCTATAAAATATGTATTACATTAAAAATTTCTTTAAAAGAATTTTTTGACAGTGAATTGTTTGATTTTAAAAACATATCAGAATAACTGATTCTTTTTTTTACAAAAAGAAAGAGAACATTAAAAAGGGTCGTTCTCTTTCAAAAAGTGTGAGTTTGAGTTTATATGTTATTTATTTGTATAGAGTTTTATATTTTAACAAAATATATGGATTGTATCTTACTATCACAACTCCTTTCCCTAATTAATAGAAATGTCTATCGTTGCATTATTAAGTAAAATACATTTAAATTATTAACTTATCACTTCTCCTATTCTTTTATAAGTAGTTTTTTAAATTTAATTTTTTACAAAGAAAACAATAAATCTTGTTTCTTTTTTGAGTTTGAGTTTTATATGTTATTTATATTGTACAGAGTTTTTTATATTTTTTTCAAAATATATTTTCTATTTTACTAATTATCACTGCTCCTTTCATGATATACATGTTACACTAGTTTTATGAAATTTTTGTGAAGATAACGTGAATAAATGAAAAACTATTTTTTCTTTACATAAAAATAAAATGTAGTTCCTTTATTTTTTATTGACTTCACACCATATTTAAACTGATGTTTTTCTAAAATGGTTTTTACGATAGATAAACCTAACCCTGTACCCACAACATTCCTTTGATGATTTTTATCATTTTTATAATATTTATTCCATATAAAATCAATTTCTTCTTTATTGATACCTTTTCCAGTATCTTTTATTTCAACCAAAAAGGAATCCTTTTCTTTTTTTACAGATAATGTAACCGTTTTATCCTCACCAGTATAATTAATTGCGTTATTTACAAGATTATAAATGACTTGATTTAGCTTTGCCTTATCCGCAACAACAATAGCTTTCTTTGGCATATTTAAAACAAAATGATATGCTTCGGTTTCTTTTATAATTTCATAACGGTTGATAATAGTTTTAACTTCTCCAATTAAATCAAATTCTTCCAAAATAATAGTATCTGCATTTGCTTGCATTTTAGACAATGTTAAAATATCAGATACCAGCAAATTTAATCGATCAACTTCATCCATTATAATATTACAATGATTCGTTCTTTTGATATCATCTCTATAAGACAAGTCTCGAACCATCTCTGCGTACGCTTTAATCATAGTAAGTGGTGTTTTTAAATCGTGAGAGACATTCGCCATTAAATCACGTCGCAACTCATCTGTTTTCAACATATCCGTTTGAGCATTATCAAGTACACGCGCGAGTTCATTTACTTCTAAAATATCATAATTTGGAAAAATCACTTCATTTCCAGAACCTAGCTTTCTTGCTTTTTCGGTAATATCTTGAATTGGCTCTGTAAGTTTCTTAGATAAGAAATAAGCGATACCACAAGCAAAAAAGATAGCAAGTATTGTTAGATAAATTAACTGGTTTTTAAGTACCACATTTGCTCCACTAACATCTTCCAAAGTATTATATAAAAATACAGTTCCACTTGAAAGTTTCATCCCGTAAAGATAAGCCTTGGCTTCATATTCCTTATTAACAAGTCGAAATGGCTGGGTAATTTTTTCTGAATTCATAAATTCTTGTTGAATTTTCAGAAGTTCTTGATTTCCCTTTCCAAGCGCACACCCATTCATCAAAGTATTATATTTTATGGTTTGACCCGAATTAGTAAAATATTCTACACACACTTCATTTTGATAGGCAACCCTTTCCAATGTACTACTTAAAGCCATTAACGAGGACTCTTGTATAGTAGTTGCTAAGGCATCTAGATTCTTTACTTGATATTGCTCGTAAGAGTATTTTAAATAAAAAATCTGAAAAACCCATAGCAGTAATAATATTGTGACACTAAAGATAATAAAGTAAAATAAAGTTTTTCTGTTAAAACTACTTTTCTTGTTCATATTCAAATTTATACCCCACTTTACGAATTGTTTTAATATAATCTCCATAAGTTCCTAATTGATGACGCAATGTTTTAACATGCGTATCTACAGTTCTATCATCCCCATAAAAATCATATCCCCAAATATTCGTGAGTAATTGTTCCCTCGATAACGCTATCTTATGATTGGCAAAAAAGTATTTTAATAAATCATACTCTTTCGGAGTTAACGGAACTAGAATATTATCAATTCTTACTTCGTGAGATACATCATCTAAAACAAGACCTCCAAATTTAAAAGTTTCTGCTTTCTTTTCATGACGCTTCGTAATTGCTTTCACACGAGCAACTAACTCTTTTGGACTAAAAGGTTTGGTAACATAATCATCAATACCTAAATCAAAGCCTATCAATTTATCATATTCTTCTCCTCTTGCAGAAAGCATAAGAACAGGAATATCTTTCATTTTTTTTAATTCTTTTACTGTTTGAAATCCATCTTTTTTAGGCATCATGACATCCATAACTACTAAATCAAAATCATTTTTAGATATATAATTTATAGCCTCATCTCCATCACTTGCTTCTACTACTTCAAAGTCTTCTAAAGTTAAATATTCTTTTACAACTTCCCTAATTAAAGCCTCATCATCTACAACTAATATTCTCACAATATCACCTCTACCTAAATAATATATCATGAATGTGAAAAATAAAAGAAGAAAAAGCATTTTATTCCCAAACCATCATTTGAATATCCAACACTTTTTCTATAAAATCATCTGAGTTAACTATATTATAATCTTGAATTTCAGAAATAAGATACACTACCTTTTCATATAAATCATTTAGAATATAACTACTAAGAGTATTGGAATCCAAATCTAAATAATAAGCTATATCAGTATAAAACTTTCTTTTTTCAACATCACATAACTTTAAAATGATTTGAATCACTTCCCAAGACATAGAAAGTAATTTTTTAGGAGGACAATCGGGATACATCAAAAATAGTTTTTGCATAAGAAACAACTCTTCAGTAGCTAAATCACAATTATACTCTTCTCTCATTTTATCTAAAATTATTTTTAACATTTTTTCATTATTAATTAGAAATTCATGCCGACTCTGATACCAATCTTTATTCTTAGAACTTGAAAATAGGTGTGAATTTTTTTGAAATAAATCTGGTAGAATTTCACAAATCTTTTCTAACATTTCATTTGTCATAAAAAATATCCTTTCTAAGGAAAATAACATCTCCTACCTTAGTATTCCGAAAAAACTTTTTATTTCCTTTTTTTTATAAAATTTCAAAAAAGAAAATTCCCTATAAAATCACCATAAAGCAATTGCTAAAAAAAGAACAAAAATATCATTGTTCTAATTTTTTTTATTTAAATACAGTGATAACTTCTCTGAAATTTTTTCTAAACCTCGGCTCCCTCTTTCTGTTTCAAGTCTTTTCTTTGCGATTTCAAGACTTTCATCTAAACCATCATTTCTTTGTTGTTCTTCTGATAACCGATTAGCTCTCATAGTATATAAAATAGATTGAGACCATTCTGGACACTCATTAATTTTAACAAAAATTTTCTCAAAAAACTGTTTTTCTTTGCCTTCTATACCCTCGTTTACTAAGAAAGAATCAGATATCATTTTATAATCTTGTGAGGAAATTCCAAAATTACATTTATCAAATTCTCCAAAAATATTAACACCATTCAAAGAAGCAACAAAAGAAAAAGGAGAGTTCTCAGTTGAAATAACCTTATTCCAAGAATCATTTAATTTTAAAAGTGCAAAAAGGTTATCATATAAAAAAAGCAAATCTAAATATAATATTTCATATAGTTTATTAAAGTTAAAATGATTAGAGTAATGCGACTCAGCTATATAGAAACGATCTAATTCACTAAATTTTCCTAAACTAAAACTACAAACCATATTAGAAAATGGATAATCTTCTCTATTACGAATGCGAATATGCAATGTTTTTTTTTGAATAATCAAAATCACAATCGGAACAAACAAGTTCACTTCCAAACTCTAATTGTAATGTTTGTGATATTAATTCTTTACTTCTACTTTGCACATCCGCAATTTTTTCTTTCAAATTATGCATTAGAGTAACAATATAATTTAAAGATATACAATCATTAGTATTCGGATTGCTACGATTTAAAATTTCTACTATTTTCTTCGAAACTTCCTCAGATGAACAACTACTATTTCCATTAAATTTTCTTTCTTTTTCCATAACTATTTTATTGAATTAAAAATCCAAATCTCCTTCCAAAATTAATTTTCAATAACTAGTATACACATGTTTAAAAAAAATCAACCACGATTTCGAAGATTACATTACAATAACTCAACAAAAATCAAAAACGTCACTATAGTAAAAAAAAATAGACATTCATAATATCTATTTTTCACTGTTTTATAAATTCACATTATGATAAATATCTGTAACATCATCTATTTCATCCAACATCTTATACAATTTATGAAAAGTTTCTAATTCTTCGCCCTCTAATGTTATTTTATCTTTCGCATACATTCCTTCTTCATCTAATTCAAAACTTACATTAGGTATCAAAGTTTCTAAAACATCTTTCACTTTATTATGATCACTAGGATTTACAGAAATTACAATTTCTCCAGCCTCTACTTCATAATCCACAGGTTCAATTCCCTCTTCCAATAAAGCATTAAAGATTTCTTCTTCTAATTCACTTTTTACACTAACAATCGCTAAATAATCATAATTATAGGAAACAGAATTATTCACTCCTAAACTTTTATGAACTTTATTAAATGCTGCACGTACCATACCTACAGTACGATTAACATTATCCGTTAAAGTACGAATAATAAGGGTAGATGCTCCAGGCCCAAATCCTTCATACGTAACTACTTCGTAATCTTCTCCACCGGCTCCTTTAGCTTTATCAATCGCACGATTAATAATATCACTTGGAACTTGTTCTTTCTTTGCTTTTTCTACCAATCTTTTTAAAGAAACATTAGATTCAATATCTGGTGTTCCCTTTTTGGCTGTAAGATATATTTCCTTAGCATAGTTAGAATATAATTTTGCTTTTGCAGCTCCTGACTTTTGAATGCTTGCTTTTCGTACTTCATATGCACGTCCCATAAAATCACTCTCCAAATTTCTAAAATATTATACTAAATTATTCAATAAATGTCATTAAAATCAAGAAAAAAATCCCTATTGACATTCCATAATAAATATATTTATTTTTTTTATACATCATTACTTCTCTTAATAATTCAAATAAAGCAATATATAATATCATTCCGCACGCTATTGTAATAAAAACAAACAACAGAAATTCTGATATAGAGATTTGAAAACAAAATAATAAAAATGCTCCAATAAAAGTTGAAAAAATTAATGTAATCAAAGTGAGTAAAGTAAGACGTTTATTTTCATTGCCGTTTTTTAAATTGCTTGCAATTTCTATTCCCAAAGGCAAACTGTGAAGACCCACTCCAACAGCCAAAAGAATTCCAGCACTTAAACTTTCTTTCGCAATTAAATACATACTCATTCCTTCCAAAATATTATGCAAGACTAAAGACAAAGCCATAATAAAGCCTATATGAAACATATGATGATTATGTTCTTTGTGAGAATGCTCCCCTTCTTTATGATTATGATGATGAGCAGGTAAAAATAAATCAAAAAATTTTAATATTCCAATTCCTAGAAAAAGGAAAAAAAGTATTAAACCTATTTTAGACCATTTTGAATATTCAATAACCTCTACTAATTCAAGAATTTCAGGGATT
>CAQRXS010000049.1 GCA_948874605.1 uncultured Bacilli bacterium
TGGTGTCCATTCTGAACCCTTTTTGGAACGAATTTCTTGATAGATCGATTCCTCAATTAAATTGACATTTTTGAATAGATCCCAAATATTTTTTGTTCCTATCCAAGGAGATTTTAAACCTTTCCAACTTTTTTCAGATGCGATAATTCTTCTAGTTGGATTCATAAATACAAAACAAATATTTGGATTTTTTACACATCCTCCATTATATATAGAATTTAATTCTTGTGCTCCGTATTCTTGTTGTAATTTATCATATTCTTGTTTTAAATCATCTAATGTCATATTTTTATTGTTCAAAATCTACCCGGATTGAACCTACTCCGCCCTCAATTTCTAAAGTGTTTTTACCATTTCCTACCCAAAAATCATCATTTAAATGTTCATTTTCTATTTTAATGGATCCTAGCCCTTTTTGCGCATGAATTTTATAATCTTCTTTTTTGCCTTTTATTTTTAATTCTGTACTTCCTACGCCACAGTCAATTTTACTATATCCTTGAATCACGGCTTCTATTTCAACGGCCCCAACACCGCTTTCTAGTGATAAATCTCTTAAACTTGAATCCTTAATTTTAATCTTTCCAGCTCCACCCTCAATTTTGGCTTGTTGAAATTCCGATGACTTCACTGTAACTTGACCAGCACCTTGTACTAAGTTTAGGCTTGTGGATGAGATGTTTTCTATCAAAACTCTTCCAGCTCCAGATTTCATTTTTAGTTCATATAATGTTGTATTTTTGGGAACTGTCACTATAATCTTGCCTGTTTTATTCATCCAAAAACCAGACTTTTTCTCTTCAATTTTTAACTGTTTTTTTTGAACTTCCGCTTTAAAATTCGAAGATACTTCGTAGCCTTCAACAGAGAATGTTTCTCCCGCGATTATTTGAATTTCTGAAATAGAGTTATCAATTTCTATTGTTTCAATATCTGTAAATGTTTGAAAATAATTTTTTGTCTCTTTGGGATTTGTCCCTTCTATAATATTTGAAATGAGCGAAAAGCCAAATGTTATACCACTAAAGATTGAAAGAATAATCATAATCGCTAGAAATATAGCAAATGCTTTCACTCCTTTTTGAAATCCACTCATTTAATATCCACTCCACCAAAAACTGCTACTGCTTCGATGTAAATTGTTTTGGTACATTTTTCACGTTCGCCGATTGAGGAATCCACTCCACCAAAAACAGGAGTTGATTTAATAGATACGTTCACATCTTTTGGAACTTTAACAGTTACACCGCCAAAAATAGAACAAATTTTAATTGCAATATCCTCTTTTATTTTGGCGTTTCTTAAATCTAATTCTACTCCACCAAATATAGCCTCAATATCGCCACCACAATATTCACTCACAATTTCTAAATCTTGACTAGAAAAAACGGCAACAATAGATTTTTCGTCTCCCTTTCTTAAAGATTTTATTTTTTCCGTAATTTTGCGCTTCATTGTTTGTTGAAATAAAATATTTAAGCCGATTAAAATAAAGACAACAGGGAATAAAAGTTTTGCTATTAAACCAAAAGTTATCCAACCTTGGCATGCACTCAAAAGTGCCATTCCAATTAAAAAACCAACCATATTTCCAAAATAATCTTCCGTAAACAAACCTATAAAACAAGGAACGATTATAAATAATGTCCACCATCCTGAAAAAAATATATCAATGTTTGTAAGTTCTAGGGCATTCAACAGCCAAACTACTCCAATGATTAAAAAGCAGCACCCCCACATTATTTCACGAAATTTTTTCATTTAAACACTTCCTTTGTATTTCTAATTACAGTATACCATGAAGCAATACTCCTGTGTAAATTATTTTGCTTATGATTGATACTATTTTTTGTATCCCTTTCTAAAGTTTCAGAATTATGTTTTTCATAGAACCATTTTGTTAATAATATTTATAAAAAATAAAAATGAAAAAGACTATCTATTCCTTTTTCATTTCAAAATTATTCGCAGTAATCCCCAGAAGAACAAATAGAAGAATCTATCGCAGCGAACATGGAAATATATTTTTCTTTTAGTTTACTCACTTGCTCTTCATTTAATTTGTCATAGGCTGTTTGATCTTTGTTTAAATCTACTGTTCCGACATGTGTGTCTTCAATTTTACCATTTTTTATTGCAATTACAGTTGGCATATATATTCTTTTTTCTTTTGTATCATAAGTTTTTCCATCTTTATCTTTCACCGTGTATGTATTTTTTCCTAGTACAGAATCTAGAGCTTCTAGAAGTTCATAATATCCTTCTTTTTCTACTGTCGTTTTCTCTAATTTTCCTTCTTTTACTTCCCAAACATTTCGGTATTCTGTTAGGTCTAAATAATAAACCGTATTCACGTTTCTTTCTTTTGCTACATCGATTAAAATTTCAACTGCATTTCTACACCATGGACACCAATTTGCTCCGATATAAATCATTCCACTTTTATTTTTGATAATATCAGTAGCTTCTTTAACTGTTACGTATTTCATTGGATTTTCTTCTGGAATTGAAACCGAGTTATATTTTCCTCCGTTACTACGATCTGTGTCGTTTAGTGATTCATATTCCGATTTAAATTTTTTAGCATCTGTTGTGATATCATTTTTCTTATAACAGAAAGCAAACAAAGCTACTCCGGCAATTAATAAAACTAGAATTCCTTTTAAAAACAGTTCTTTTTTTTGCATTTTCATTTTATCACTCCTTTTACTCCAACATTGTATAGAAAAAGTGTAAAAAACTCAAGAAAAAAAGACTCAACTTGTGGTTGAATTCTCAATTTTATTGTAAGTTTGTCATAACATTTTCTTGATATAATCTGTATTTTTTTAAAAATTCTTGTCTTAAATCGGATGGCAAATCCCCAATTTTTTCTCCTAACTTACTTTTAGGGCCAGTATAAAGCTTTGTTGTCTTAATGATTGATTCTTTTTGCAAGCCGATAGTTTTTGCAATTTCTTGCGATAATCTTATATCATAAGAACCGCATTCTGAAGATGCCGAGATGATTACATAATGAATATCTACAAACTGTAAATTATTATTTCCATCATTTCCAATCACGAGTACTGGTCTTACCTTATTAAATCCGTTGTTTGGTTTTACTGCAACATAAGTCCAAATTTCGCCAATCACTACTCCCACTCCTCTTCATCTGGTTCAAACATACTACTAATAAAATAATTTGCAATATCGTGATTTCGTATTATATTATCGCTTTTATCCTCTTTGCTAAGATCTTTCCTAGATAAAATCCATGGTTCTTGTTTATGTGTTAATTCTTCCAAAAATTTTCCATCATATTTGGCATATTTTTCTTTGACATAATTTACAACTTCTAGGGCATTTTCATCCAATTTTATCTCATTATATTTTTTGTTAATGGGACTAAATTTATATGTTTTATATTCTTGATAAATTGATGTTACAACTGGTCCATGAATCCAAGCTTCCATTGGTTCTTTAAATAATGGCTCATCAAAAAAAGCAAAAGAGAAACCTTGAGATAAATAAAGAAGTTTTTGTAATTTTAATGGTTCTGGGTGTACCTCGTTGATGAACCATTTTGCTATTTCTTGTGCTGAGTAACGTCCTTTCATACAACACCCTTTCTAACTACAATTACTTTCTAATTTTAAAGGAATTTTATAAGACGATATTGTGCCGTCTTTTTTTAACGCTTCGATTTCAATAAATAAGCTATGCTCAGTATAATTTTTACAAGTGGATGCGTAATCATTTATTTGAAATTTTATCTCACTTAAATATTTTTCTAAAGTTGCATTTTTTATATTATTTTGGTCACAAGAATCAATTTTAATTTTATCGTTTTGATGTGCTTCGTATAAAGTGCATGTAAATTCTTGAAACGCTTCTGTAGATTTTTCTCCGCAGTAAGAAACATTAGATATATAGATTGATGCTTTTTCTTTATCATAAGCCATAGATCCTGTTATTTCGAAATTCTCACAATTAGCTGAAATCGTTTTAAATTGAAAGGAGTCTTTTGATGAGTTAAACAATAAGATACCAAGTATAAGACAAACGATTAAGAATAAGCTTCCTAAAAGCCAAATTTTCTTTGTTTTTTTCTTCTTCGTATTACCGTTTAAGAAACTTTGTATATCATAAGAATAACGATTACAAATTTCAGTTAATATTGCTATATCTGGAATGTTATAACCATTTTCCCATTTACTGACAGCTTGGTAAGTGACACCAAAAAGACGTGCAAATTCTTGCTGAGTTAGCTTTTCTTTTTGCCTAATTTCTTTAATCATATTACCAATTTTTTCTGGATTCAAAGGACCACCTTCTTCTGTTTGTTATTTTACTTTAAATTCAACTTTTCTTCAAGTTTCATATTTACATCTGTGTTTTCTTTTTATGATAAAAAACAACAATAGGATGATTATAAGAGAAAAAATATAAATTAGAGGGTGAGCATTTAAATATTTTAAGATATTAAATGAAATAGTTGTGGATAAAATAATTTCAACTTCTTTTATTTTTTCATCTTGATAAAAAATACTTAAAATACCAAGACGAGATCCTTGTTTTATAGTTGCTGTTATTTCTTGTATTCCTTCATATTTTATACTAATATCTCTAGAATCAAAACTATTCGGTACATATTTTAAAATGCTTTCTTCTAAAGTGAAATCCACTTTTTCTATATCACTGTATTTTGTCTTTAATTCTAATATTTTGGTTCCTTTTTCTAGCAAAATCTTTTTTTCATAATTTTCTATAAAATAATCATAAATTGTTTTGGCATCATACAGATTTTTGGGATTTTGCCAATCGTTATCTGCTCTTGCTGTTACAAGCAGATAATTCGTGTCATTTTTGCTTGCTGTACTAGCAAGACAAAGACCTGCATTTTCTGTAGTACCCGTCTTTCCTCCTAATAAGTAATCCATAGATAAGCCTGTTTTTTGTAAAAATTTTTGCATACTACTTATAAATATTTTTCTTTTATTACTTGTTTGGTATTCTTTGGTTTCAAAAATATTTTTAAATGATTCATGTTGAAGAGCATCTTTTAGAATCATACCAACTTCTCTTACCGTAGAATAATGCCCTTCTTCATCTAAGCCTGTTTCATTTACAAAATTGGTATTTTGAAGTCCTAAATCTGCAGCTTTTTGGTTCATCATTTCGATAAAATGTTCTTTGCCACCTAAAATTCTTGTTAATGCTTGTGCTGCCTCTGCTCCAGATGGGAACAATAAGCCATACAATAAATCTCGAATTGTTAAGGTTTCTCCCACATAAAAGCCAGCAAGAGAAGCATTTGCTTCGTAAAGCCCTGCAAAGTCTTCAATTTTTACAGTCACAATGCTATCTAAGTTATCTACATTTTCGATAACAATAAGAGCAGTCATAATTTTGGTTAGTGAAGCAATGGAAATTACTTCGTCTGCATTTTTCTCATATAAAACGTTATCTTCATCTAAATTATAAAGAATAGCATTTTGAGAATGTATCGGAAGTTCTAGCGCTTCTACATTTAAGATGCATCCGAAAAGAAGAAGTAAGAGAAATAGATATTTATTGGTCATGCAAACCTCTTTTAATTTTTTCAATATTATCTAAGACTACTTTTACATTTTTTTCACGACCGATGTTTTGTGGTTCATAGTATTTATGATTTTTTAGTTCTTCTGGCATACAATTCATATTCGTTATTTTATTTGTAGTCTCGTGCGCATAAATGTAACCTTTACCATTTCCTAATTCACTTTGTAGTTTTGTAACGGCGTTTCTTAAATGATGTGGTACGCCTAAATTAGGAGTTTTTTTAGCATCTTCTTTTGCTTTGTTGTATGCAATGTAAAGTGCATTTGATTTTGGACTCACACTTAAGTACACTACTGCTTGAGCAAGATTGACATCACATTCTGGCATCCCATTATAATGAGCTGCTTCATAGGCGCTGGTTGCTTGTACTAGTGCATCGGGATTGGCAAGGCCTATATCTTCTGATGCAAAGCGAATTAATCTTCTTGCAATATAAAGTGGCGACTCTCCTGCTTCTAGCATTCTTGCAAGGTAATAAAGAGCTGCATCTGGTTCACTGTTGCGCATTGATTTATGAAGAGCCGAAATAAAATTATAATGCTCTTCGCCATGCTTATCATAAAGATAAGTTTTACTATGCATTACTGTTTCTAAATCTTTAATCGTAATGTTTTTTTTGTTTTTCTTAAGAGGAGTAAGTTCTATAATATTTTCCAAGGTATTTAAAGCATTTCTAGCATCTCCATTACTATTTTTGGCTATGATAGAGAGAACATTTTCTTCTAAAGTAACATGTGCATATTCTTCTAATTTTAGAGCGTGTTTTAAAATACTTTCTAGTTCATTTAAATTCAAACTTTTTAAAACATAAACTTTAGAACGGGAAAGAAGGGCTGAGTTTACTTCAAAGGAAGGATTCTCTGTTGTGGCACCAATTAAAATAATATCTCCTTTTTCCACAAAGGGTAAAAAAGCATCTTGTTGGGCTTTATTAAAGCGGTGTATTTCATCTACAAAAACTATTGTTCTTTTTCCATCTAATTTATTAAATCTTGCAATTTCAATTAGATCTTTAATATCTTTTACACCGGATGTTACAGCAGAAAGTTCATGAAAAGAAGAATTGGTTTGATGAGCAATTATTTTAGCAAGTGTCGTTTTCCCTACTCCTGGTGGTCCCCAAAAGATCATAGAGGAAATATTATCCGTTTCAATCATCTTACGAATCGGAGAATTTTTTCCTACAATTTCTTCTTGACCATAAAAGTCGTCTAACGAGCTTGGGCGCATTTTTTCAGCTAACGGAATAAAAACATTTTTTTCGCCATCAAATATATCTTTCATGATTCATCACCTAAAAAGTATTATACACGAAAAAAGAGGAATTTTCATTCTCTCTAATTATGTTTCAGTAGAATACATTAAATAACTTCCTTCATAGACTTTACTTAATTCTTCTCTTTTTGAAAAGTCTTTCGGATAAACTAAACAAGTTTCTTTCTTAAACTTTATAATTTCAGCTTTTTCTAAAACTTCGGCGACAAAGAAACTGCAAACGTATTTGTTTTTTGTAGTGACTGGGATTCCAAAAAAACGAGGAATGAGTCCTAAAAAATCATATTTGTAATCTTGGATATTTTCCACCATTTCTTCTAATATATGCTTTAGAGAATTATATTTTTCTTCGGTAACACTCAATTCATACACTTGGCAAGTTGTACGATTAAATGTCTGAAAAAATGCTCCGTCACGATTTTCTATGACAAAACCACCTTTGATAAAAGAATGTAAGTTTTTTCTTCCAAAACTATAAATCGTATTGCAGCTTTTATCTAAAGAAAGACCAACATGAGTGTATTTGTATCTTGTAAAAAATTTAATTAATTTTGATGGAATCGTATTCGTATGCATCAGCAAAATATAAATTTTTTTCATTTTTACAACTCCTCTTTTTTTTATTATTTTAACAAATTTCTAATAAAAAGTCAGTACTTTAAAAAAAATGAAATCACAAAATAAACAGTGTACTTTGAAGCCTTTTAATAGAATTATTTGGCTTTTCCTAAAGTCTATTAACGCTTTTTATGGAGTAAGTATTACACGAAAGCTACCGTACGAGTGCGCTGCACCAGCAGTATAGCTGAATGCAAAAGCTCCAGACTCTGTTCCATGCATGTACATATGGCCACGATTGAACCAAGGATACACAGAATACATAAAGTTCGCAACATCGTCATACCAGGAACTTATTTGTCTTCCATATTGATTTCCATAAGTCATATTTTGAAATGGTCCCATCTCTCCTGTTGCATCTCCTAGTATTCTTCTTGTATACACTGAATAGCTTGATCCATGATTATATTCGTTATATTTATCATAGTATTTTTCTCCAGGCCAGTTATATCCTGAAGTCAATGAACCACCATCTCCATAATTTCCTATAAATCCTGAATTATAAGTTGCATTCCTTCCACTTAATGGATTACCACTCTGATCTGTCATGATGCCCATAACATGTTCCCAAGAACCTCCACTCATATCATAGATTCCAGTTATATTACCAGTCGTACTTGCAAGTACACCGATGTCAGTATAATATGGGTTAGTCACATCTTCTGTTGTTCCATATTTGTTACATTCTCGATTGTCTCCAGGATAGCCACACTTAGGTTCATTTACACTTGCATAACCTGTTATAAACAAAGAATTATTATTGATTCTTACACTTCTCCCTGAACCATATTTACTATGTTGTAGGTATACTACAGCTCCCCACTCGGTATTCTTTATCATATGAGAATCTAGATTTCTTTTATATTCATAACTTGTATAAAAAGTATTACTAACATTTATATTTCTCCAACTAACCTTATTCGGTTTGATTTGGATGCCTGTTGGATTTATAGAATTATTTGGATTATCATTTCCCTTACTCGTTTCAAACTTTCCTACCCAAAAACCATTACTTGGAATACTTAAGAAAGCTGGATGAGTCATATAGTCGCCTTCTTTACAATTACCAATATTTCCAGAGGTCATAGGTGTTGTACATTCGCCATTTACTTCATCTTTGGTATTATAATCACCAAATGTCACTGGGATTTCATGCACTTTATTCTCATCAATTTTCGTTAATCCTGTATACTCTTCTAAATTCCATAATTGATAACGATATTTTGGTATCCATACAAAATAGGATTCAATATACTTTTCTTCTATTACTTCTTCATTTTGATATTCTTTTGCATCACTCGTTAATATTACAGCATTGGCCCATTTCTTTTCTTCATACTTATACCATTCTGTTTTGGTATCAGCTTTATGAACGGTTCCATTAGAATCAATTGTGACTGGGATAAGCTCATCTTTTATCACTGGGTCCATTCCATTTAGTATAGGTTCACTGTATTCTTCTTTCTCTTTAAAATAAAAATTACATCTCGTTTTACTTTTATTATTTATTTTATAATTACTGTAATCAATTTTTGCAGTCCATGTTTCTTCGTTCCAAGTTACTGAAACATTGTTTGTACAATTTGACTTTTCATCTAAGGTATATCCACTACCTTTCTTTGGCATTTCGAGTGATATTTCATTATCAATGTAATAAGCGAAATAAAGATCTCCTGGATTTTCAACACTTCCACTTACAACATTAAAGTTGTCTTTCCTCTCAAATAAAGCATAGGATTGATACAAGAATACTCCAGTTATAAGCATTACACACACAACTGTAAAAATCTTAATTTGATTCTTTTTCTTATTTTTCTCTTGAAACTTTTTTAAATTCATACAAAAACACCATAGCTTTCTACTATGATGATTTTATCATATACCCC
>CAQRXS010000050.1 GCA_948874605.1 uncultured Bacilli bacterium
ACAATGAGTGAACAAACAAAAGAAGTTGGAACCGTAGAATTTAAAAATGTTTCTTTCAAATACCCAGATGCTGAAGAATACCTTTTGCGCGATATATCCTTTAAAGCAGAAAAAGGAGAAACTATTGCATTTATAGGTTCAACTGGGTCAGGGAAATCAACTCTAATCAACTTAGTACCTAGATTTTATGATGCCACAGATGGAGAAGTTTTAGTCGATGGAATAAATGTCAAAGAATATACGCAAGAATGCTTACATAACAAAATTGGTTATGTTCCTCAAAAAGCAGTTATGTTTCATGGAACAGTGAGTACAAATGTTGCCTATGGTGAAAATGGCAAAAAAGAGAAGACTGACGAAGAAATCAAAGAAGCAATCCGTGTTGCGCAAGGAACAGAATTCGTTGAAAAGATGGACGAAAGTTATGATTCACATATCGCACAAGGAGGTACGAATATCTCTGGCGGTCAAAAGCAAAGACTTGCGATTGCTCGTGCCATTGCAAGAAATCCAGAAATATATATTTTTGATGATTCCTTCTCAGCATTAGACTACAAAACCGATTCAACGTTAAGACATGAATTAAAAAAACATACCAAAAATGCAACATCACTAATCGTTGCTCAACGAATTGGAACTATTTTAAATGCGGATAAAATCTTAGTTTTAGAAGAGGGACGATGTGTAGGAATAGGTACTCATGAATATTTATTAAAAAATTGTGATGTGTATCGTGAGATTGCCTATTCACAATTATCAAAGGAGGAACTAGAAAATGCATAATGGACCACATAGTAAAAATACTGGTAAAGCAAAAGACTTTAAAGGCTCTATAATAAGATTAATGAAAGAACTAAAAAGCTTTAAAGTATTAATTATGGTTGCTTTAATTTTAGCAGCTTTAGGTTCCGTTCTTTCTATTCTTGCACCAGATCAATTATCAAATTTAACCGATGAAATCTCTAAGGGATTAATTATTAATACAGATAATTTAAAAGAATTTTCCTCATCTTTATCTTCTGCAATGAGCGAAGAAAAAATGGCGAGTGTCTTACCTCAAATTATCTCCCTTGACTTATCAGAAAACAAGATTGTCGAAATCATGAAAAATCCGAACATTTCTCAAGAAGAAAAAAATGAATTTCAAAATACCTTAACGAAATTAAAAAGTGCTGATAAAGAAGAGTATTTTAAAATTTTAAATGAAATACCTGAAAATATTTTAAACGAATTATTAGTTGACTCAGAATACCAATCTATCAAAATCTCAAAACAAGATAAAATTGAATTTTTAAAAGTAAGTGCAAAGAAAGAAAATAAAAATATTCCTGTGTCTATTTTAAGTACTTTCTTAAGCGATTTAACAATAGACGGCATAAGTATTTCGAAGGAAGATCAACTAGTAGCGTTAGAAAAAATGTCTTCCTTAAACGAAAATATTAGCAGTGAAGAGCTTTATCAAAAAATAGAAGAAATGCCAGAGTCTATTCAAAATTTGGTTAAACCATTTATGGATATCGAAGCTATTTTAATGATTGTTTATATTTTAATAGCATTCTATCTATTAAGTGCATTATTTACCTATATTGAATCTATTTCTATGACAAATGTTGCAAATAACTTTGCTAGAAATCTTCGCCGTAAAATCTCTACAAAAATCAATACGTTACCTTTAAAGTTCTTCGATAAACATCAATCCGGAGATATCTTATCACGTGTTACTAACGATGTGGATACCATTGCCCAATCATTAAACCAATCACTGTCAACTTTAGTAAGTGCAATAACGTTATTTTTGGGAACAATCATTATGATGTTCGTAACAAACTGGGTTATGGCTTTAACTGCGATATTCTCAAGTCTTTTTGGTTTTATCTTTATGTTTGGAGTATTAGGAAAATCGCAAAAATATTTTGTCAAGCGTCAAGAAGAGTTAGGAAACTTAAACAGCCATATTGAAGAAATTTATTCTGGGTTAAATGTAGTAAAAGCTTATAATGGTCAAAATCTTGCAAATCAAGAATTTGATGAATTAAATGAAAAAGTATATGAATGTAATAGAAAAAGTCAGTTCTTATCAGGACTTATGATGCCTATGATGAACTTCATTGGTAACTTCGGCTACGTTGCAGTTTGTATTGTTGGAGCTTTATTAACTCTAAAAGGCTATATTAGTTTTGGCGTTATCGTAGCGTTCATTTCTTATGTTCGTTTATTTACCTCACCATTATCACAAATAGCTCAAGCAATGACTTCTCTTCAATCTGTTTCAGCTGCATCAGAAAGAGTATTTGAATTCCTAGATGAAGAAGAGATGGATAACCAAAAAGATATTCATATCGAACTGAAAAAAGAAGAAGTGAAAGGAAATATCGAATTTAAAAACGTTTTGTTCCAATACGATGGAAACGAAACACCTACCATTCACGATTTTTCTGCTAAAGCAAGCGCTGGCCAAAAAATAGCAATCGTTGGACCAACGGGAGCTGGAAAAACAACTATGGTAAATCTTTTAATGAAATTTTATGAATTAAATGGGGGAGATATTTTTATCGATGGCATATCAACCAAGCATTTAACCAGAGAAAATATTCATAGTTTATTTACCATGGTTCTTCAAGATACTTGGCTATTTGAAGGAACTGTTAAAGAAAACATTGTTTACAATCGTAAAAATGTTAGCGATGAAAGAGTTAAAGAAGTTTGTAAAACAGTTGGTTTAGATCATTTTATTCGAACAATGCCTGATGGATATGATTCAGAAATTACAGACATTGATAGTGTATCTTCCGGTCAACGCCAACTTATGACCATTGCTCGTGGTATGATTGAAGATGCACCATTCCTAATATTAGACGAAGCAACTAGTAACGTTGATACTAGAACCGAAGAATTAGTTCAAAAAGCTATGGACAAATTAACCGAAGGAAAAACTTCATTCATCATCGCGCATAGACTATCTACCATTAAAAATGCGGATTTAATTTTAGTAATGAAAGATGGTAATATTATTGAAACAGGAAGTCATGATGAATTAATGGATAAAAACGGTTTCTATGCTGACTTATATAATAGTCAATTCGAACTATAAAGCAAAGCACTCAAATATGAGTGTTTTTTCATAAAATTACAGACTTGAAGGGTCATAGTCGAAGTGTTATAATAAATTTGTGATGTATATGAAAAAGAATATTATTTTAACTCTCATAATAGCTGCATGTGTAATCGGGGGATTTTGGTATTTTTCCAAACAGGAAGTGAAAGAAGAATTTAAAGAAATCTCTATCAATGATGAAATAGTAAAGAATTTATATGCAATGGCCAACCCAAGTAAAGACTATACTAGTTTAAAAGACGTTTATTTAAAAAATACCTTTACAAATGACTTTATTTTAGGAAGTGGCTTAGTAAGCATTTTAAAAGAAAAACCATTGGAAAAAATATCAGAAGAGGAAATGAACCTTGCAATAAATAAAATTTTTGGAAATATTACATTTGCTCATAATTCTGGATATATGATTGCGCCTCATTTTTGTGCATTTCAATATGATAAAGTAACACATAGTTACTCCTATAAAGCAGGTTGTGAAGAAACGGAAAATATAAAACTAATAAAAGAATTAGTTGGTGCCAAAAAAAGTGACACCGTATACGTTTTGACAGAAAAAATGATTTTAGTAAAAAAGGATAAGGAAGAAAAAAAAGACATTGAGGAAGAATTTGCTACAATAAAAATTTATAATGACATTACAGAGAATAAACAAATAAAAGAATTCACATACAATCCTCAAACCGAGAAAGAACCAAAAATTGAATTAAAAGATTTTTTGAATGAAGCTTCTACTTACGAATATCACTTTGAATTTGATGGAAATAGTTTTGTATATAAAAAACTTCAAAAAGTGGGATAAACCCATTTTTTTATTTTCCATAAGTTTGAGTGAGATTTTATGTTATAATAGTTTTATAAGAAAGTTAGGTGTAGTAGATGAAGAAAATAATCTTAGTAGATGGGAACAATCTTTTATTTCGTAGTTATTATGCAACTGCTTATTCAGGATCACTTTTAAAAAATTCGAAAGGGTTTCCAACGAATGCTTTATATGGGTTTGTTGGAATGATGAATAAAATTATTAATGAAGAAAAACCATAATATATTGCCGTTGCATTCGATATAGGAAAAAAATTTAGAAAAGAAAAATATTCTTTTTATAAAGAGGGGAGAAAAAAAACACCACATGAATTACATGAGCAAGAACCATACGCAAGGAAAATTTTAAGTGCAATGGGGATTCCCTATTTCGAACTTGCACCATATGAAGCAGATGACATCATAGGTACATTTGCACGTCTAGTAGAAGAAGATCCAGAGTTTATTGGGACCATAATAAGTTCTGATAGAGATCTCTTACAACTTATAAGTCCTCAATTAGATATGAAATTATTAAAACAAAAGGATTATATTCGATATGATGAAGAAACATTTCGCAAAGATTATGGCGTAGATCCTATTAAAATTATTGATTTAAAAGCGCTCGCAGGAGATTCCTCTGACAATATTCCTGGAGTACGTGGAATAGGAGAGAAAACGGCTTTAGGATTACTTCAACAATATGGTTCTTTAGAAGGAATATACGAAAATTTAGATTTAATAAAAGGAAAAACACAAGAAAAATTAGAGCAAGATAAAGAATCTGCATTCATGAGTAAAGAAATTGCTACAATTTATAGAGAAGTTCCTTTAGACATTAGCGATTTAGAAAATATTAAATATGAAAAAAAAGAAGGAAAAGAATTATATGATTTATTCGAAGAATTAGAATTCTATTCATTTTTAAAAGGACTCAAAAAAGAAGAACAAGAAATATCCGTTGAAACAGTAGAATTAAAATCAGTAAGTGAATTAGAAGACGTGGCAGAGTATGCCATTTATTTAGAACTTGACGGTTCAAATTACAATACAGCAAATATTTTAGGTATGGGAGTATCAACCAAAGAGAAAAACTATTTTGTTGAGAAAGAATTAATAAAAGATGTTATCGAAAAAATAAAAGAAAAAACAATTTATACTTACGATTATAAAAAATGTATTATGGCTCTTCGCAAAGTAGGGATTACTTGTCCTACTATAAATACAGATGTAATGACTGCATATGCCCTGTTAAAAGATAGTAGTAAAGATGATATAGCATTCTATATGGTACCATCAGGCTATATGGTAGATTTCTTAGATAATCTTTGGAAGAAAAACTTAGGACTTACAGATAAATTAAAAAATGATATTCTTTTAAAATCAAGATTTATCTTTGATGAACGAGATCAATTAATTTTGGATTTAAAAAGAGATGATATGTATGAATTATTTAAAAATATTGAAATGCCTTTATCTCCAGTCCTAGCGGATATGGAAACTGTTGGTGTGAAAATAGACAATAGTATCCTTGAAAAAATGAAAGAAGAAACTAAAGTAAAAATTGATACTTTAACAAAAGAAATATATGAACTGGCTGGAGAAGAATTTAATATTTCTAGTCCCAAACAATTAGGTGAGATTCTTTTTGTTCGTTTAGGCCTTCCTGGTGGCAAAAAAAATGTCAAAGGATATAAAACAGACGTCAAAGTATTACATAAACTTTTAGGATTAAATCCTATTATAGAAAAAATACTAGAATATCGTAATGTTACAAAATTATATTCAACCTATTTAGAAGGAATGCAAAATTGCATTATGGAAGATGGTCGCATTCACACAATTTTCAAACAAAACTTTGCAAGAACTGGACGTCTTTCTTCTACAGAACCAAATTTACAAAATATTCCCGTTCGTGATGAAGAAGGAAAGAAAATTAGAAAAGCATTTCTTCCAGGCAATGATTTATTCTTAAGCGTTGACTATAGTCAAATCGAACTTCGTCTTTTAGCCCATATTGCGAATGCCGAAGAACTAAAAGAGTCTTTCCGAAAAGATGCAGACATTCATACCAAAGTAGCGGCAGACATTCATGGAATACCAGAAAGTGAAGTTACAAAAAAAATGCGAAGTACTGCCAAAGCTGTTATTTTTGGAATTGTCTATGGCATCAGTGGTTTTGGACTTGGAGAAAACTTAGATATCAGCGCAAAGGAAGCAAAAGGCTTTATCGAAAAATACTATGAACTATATCCTAGCGTCAAAAAATATATGGATCGTGTAGTAGAAGAAGCTTATTCTACAGGAGAAACTAGAACTCTATTAAATAGAAGACGAATTATTCCAGAATTAAATAGTCCTGAGTATATGGTAAGGCAGGCTGGGGAAAGAATGGCTTTAAATACACCAATTCAAGGAACAAGTGCAGACATCATAAAAAAAGCCATGGTAGAAATATCGGAAGAATTTAAACGTCAAAATATTGAAAGTAAAATGGTTTTACAAGTTCATGATGAATTAATCTTTGATGTTGTAGAAGAAGAAAAAGATTTAGTGGAAAGTATTGTTAAAAATATTATGACAAACACAATTAAACTAGATGTTCCCCTAAAAGTAAGTGCTGATTACGGTATAAATTGGTATGACACAAAATAAATATAAAATATTTTAAGAAAGGAGAAATACATGCCAGAAATTGCTGAAGTTGAAACGGTAAGAAATACTTTAAAATTACGAATATTGAAGAAAAAAATAAAACAAATAAAAATTCATTATAAACCAATTGTTATGGATGATGAGAAAACAGTAAACCAAACTTTAAAAGGGCAAACAATTGAAGATATAAAACGTATAGGAAAATGGCTGCTTTTTGAAACCGAAACACATTATTTATTAAGTCATTTAAGAATGGAAGGTAAATTTTTTATAAAAGAAGTATCAGATCCTTTAGAAAAACATGAACACGTTGAAATAATATTTGAAGATAATACCGATTTAAGATATCATGATACCAGAAAATTTGGGCGAATGAAACTAGTAGAAAAAGAAAACCTTTATCAATTTGAAGGAATAAAAAAACAAGGAATTGAACCAATTGATAAGAAGCTTACGAAAGAATATTTATATGAGAAATTTAAAAAAAAGAAAATTCCAATGAAAACTTTGTTATTAGATCAAACTATCATTAGTGGACTCGGTAATATTTATGCGGATGAAGTATTATTTGATGCCAAAATATCGCCATTTAAAAAAGGTGAGAAAATCACCTTGAAAGAATGTAGTAAGTTAGTAGTTTCTGGAAAAAAAATAATTGAAGAAGCAATCAAAATGGGCGGCACAACCATTCGAAGTTATACTTCTTCATTGGGAGTTACTGGTATGTTTCAACAGCACTTAATGGTTCATAAAAGAGAAGGACATCCTTGTAAAATTTGTAACACCATCATCGAGCGGCAAACGGTTGGGGGAAGAAGTACATACTATTGCCGAAAATGTCAAAAAGAAAAATAGGTCTTAAAAACCTATATTTTTTTATATTATTTATTAGTAACGATTAATTTCATTGCAGTTTTACTTTCTCCATCAATTACAATGTCGTTGAAAGCGGGTATAATAACCAAATTATCGCCACTAGGAGCAACAAATCCACGAGCAATTGCAACTGCTTTAATAGCTTGATTTAAACTTCCAGCTCCAATTGTCTGAATTTCTACATCATGCTGTTCACGGTAAATATTTGCAATCGCACCCGCAACTTTACTAGGATTAGACTTTGATGAAACTTTTAATATTTCCATATTTCTTTAACCTCCAATACTAAACTATATGAAGATTTTTATTTTATATGAAAAAAACTACTTTAACATAAGTAGAAAAGTTGCTAGGAATAATCCTAAATTACAAATAACGAAAATTAAAATAGAAGCGTTCATATATCCAGCTCGTTTATCCAACTTTAATTGTAAAGCTTGTTCTTTATTTTTTTGTTCTTCGTTTTCCAATCTTTTTTGTTCATCTTTAGGAATAATAGTCATAAGTGTTTCTCCAACACTAATTCTTTCTTGAATATTTGGATTTTTCTCAGTATCTTGTAATCCTTGTAAAAATTTAATTTCACGATCATAAGTATTCACAATATCTTGATTTCCCGGACTTATATAAGGGCCATATATTTTTGAAAATTTTATATAACTTTCAAACTCAGTCACTTTTGTTTCCTCAAGAGGGGTTAAAGTGGGTTTCGTAAATAATTCTCCATAAGTTTTTCTAGTTTCCATTTTGAATCACACTCCCTAATTCTTTTAAAGTTACAACACCTTTACTAGATTTAATTTCATTGTAATAATTAATGACTTGTTCAGGACTTTTAGTGTCATAGCGGTATTTTCTTTTATTTTCATCAATTAAAACTACAAACTCTTGATTGTTCTCGTCAACTTTTATAAGGATATCTAAAACTTTAGGTGACATTTGTAAAACATTTTGTTCTGCATCTAATATTTCTTTCGTTTGAACATAAAGTTTAATAATTTGAAATAAATCTTCAGATTCTAATTCAGAGGAAACTTTTTCACGAAAATTTTCATTGTATAACATTTCAGGTAAATAAAAATTACTAATGTCAATTTGTTCTGTTTGCTCATTATTTTTGTAAACTAAAATATTTTTATCAATACTTAAATTTTCTTTCAAACGAGGATTATAATTCATCCAAGCCTCTAAATACAATAAATTATCCTTCATAATATTCTCTGTCATATTAAAACACCCTTATTCTTATAAAATAGTATAACATGAAAAAAAAGGATTGAAAAGACATTTACATTGTTTTTTAAAATCGTTATAATACTACTGTGATATTTATGAAAGAAAGACTATCAAAAGAATTTATAATAGAATTATCAAAGAAAAAAAAAGAGCCAACATGGATGAGAGATTTTCGTATCACTGCATATGAAGAGTTTATGAGGCAAGAAAATCCACATTTTGGGCCTGCATTAGATTTTTCTTTTGATGATATTTTATACTATAAAAAAACAGAAGATAAAAAAGACAATTGGGAAGAAGTAGACCAAAATACTTATGCGACTTTTTGTAAGTTAGGCGTTGTAGATGCCGAAAGAAAATATTTAGATGGTGTTTCCAATCAATTAGAAAGCGAAGTAGTTTATCATAAAAATATAACAGATAAAAATATTATTTTTATGAGCACAGATGAAGCTTTACAAAAACATCCAGAACTTTTTAAAAAATATTTTAATACTTTAGTGGATTATAAAGAAAATAAATATACTGCATTAAATGGTGCAGTGTGGAGTGGAGGGTCTTTTATTTATATTCCTCCATATACAAAATTAGATCGTCCTCTTCAAAGCTATTTTCGTATTGATACTGAGAATTTAGGACAATTTGAAAGAACTATTATTATTGTTGATGATTATGCGGAAGTA
>CAQRXS010000051.1 GCA_948874605.1 uncultured Bacilli bacterium
ACCATAGCTTTCTACTATGATGATTTTATCATATACCCCCCCCCTAAAGTCAACTATTTTTTTGATTGAATTAATGTAATTGCAATAAGAATGAAAACTACAGCAACTAATCCAATAATGATGTAATTTACACTTTGAGGATTATTAACGGCATCATTTACAACTGCTGCGGTTAGAAAGTAATCAGAACAGTGCTCGATTTGAAATTCTACGTAACCATTTTTTACTTCTACATCTTTTGCAATATATTCAATGTTATCATTTTCGGGATTATAATAATATAAATACAAGGACTCTCCATTTTGAAAACGTTCACTTACATTTATTTTAACGGTTGTTTTTAAAGGTAACTCACCATGATAATCAAAAGAAATAATTAATTTTTTTTGATTTACTTTATCTTCAATACGATTCGCCCCAGAAGTAGTACTATCTAAAGAAAGTCTTAGGTCTTCTGTAATATACATACTATCTTCTACTGAAATATTTTGGTCTTTCTTTTTTTCAAATTGCCAAGAATAACTTAAATTTCTTTCATAATCCGTAATACTATAAAAATAATAATCTTTTGTTTCAATTTTCTCGATTTTTGTCTTTGGATTATTATAAGCTACTGAATTATCTTGAAATCTTTCTAATTCTATTGTTTCGATAGATTCTTTTTTATTTACAAAAAGGAAAGAGATGGAAACACCAGTAATGATGATTCCAATGGTTAAAATTAAACTAAAAATTATATAATTATTTTGTTTTTTCATTCCTTCTCTCTCCCTTCTATTCTTTTTTATTTTAGTAGCTCAATAATTAGCATGGTCAGTGGCATCAAATTATATACAAATTTCATAATCATTATTACAACAATGTTCCGATTATTTTTGACATACAAATAACTGATTAATAATGACGGGATAAAATATGTTAACCAATATAATACTGAAATGTTCGCAGTATTAAATGCAAATGGTAATAAGCTATATATTAATGAACTAAGAAGAATAAATAAAACGTTATTTTCTATAATTCCACTGAGTGACTCACGATATAAAATTTCTTCTGCGATTACCCCAAAAATCATAACTTTGAAAATAGCATATACAGGAGCTACTTTGGCAAGATCTTGAATCGATTCCATATTGGCATCCATCTCGACATTCGGATAGAATATTTCACTCACAAAAGATAAAATAATATTTATTACTAATACTCCTAAAAAGTAAAGAAGGACAATACCTAATATTTTTTTCCAATTATATTCTTTTCTTAATTGTTGCCAATCTTTTTTTAAATCTTTATAAAATAAGAAGCAAACAAATCCTAAAAAGAAAATATCAAATATTAAATACATCGCTTTGCCATTCATCAAAGTTATTGTTTGAGCAAAAAATGCAGCTAATTTGGAATATAAAAAATATAATAAATAAATTCCCACTACCTTTAAAAGTTTTTGATTTTGTTCCATAGTCTCACCACTTTCTATAATAAGAATATCATATAATTTAAGATATTTCTTTAGAAATTGTACTGTTGACAAAAAATTTGACAAAGAAAAAGAGCCAACTCATCATGACTCTTTCTCTAGATTAAAAAAATCTTTTCCAAATCCAATCCCACATGGTTTTCTCACCTCTCTTTATTCTCTTCAAGTATATTACATTTATATGATAACACACAATACTTTATTTATCAAGTTGGCAATTACTTTACATTTTTCTATAAAAAAAGCTTATGCTTCTTTTGCATAAACACTTGCTTTCTTTTTATCTCTTCCTAAACGCTCAAAACGTACAATACCATCTATTTTAGCAAATAATGTATGGTCTTTTCCCATTCCAACATCAGTTCCTGGATAAATTTTAGTTCCTCTTTGACGATAGATAATGCTTCCAGCAGTTACAAATTGTCCATCTGCAGCTTTTGCACCTAATCTACGTCCAGCAGAGTCACGACCATTATCTGTAGATGATTGTCCTTTTTTATGAGCGAAGAGTTGTAAATTTAAAAGCATTCTTTTCATTCTATTTCTTCCTCTCTAATTTGAATATTTTTTGGATATTGCTCTCCTAATTCTTTTAGTAAGTTCAACATATTTTCTAAAAGTTTCGAAGTGATGTCATCCATTTTTTGAATTTGTAAAACAAAATCTTTTTTTTGCTCAAAAATTACAGCATTCTCATCAAACATTAAAATCGCATTGACCGTTGTTGTAAGTATACTTGATACGCCAGCACATACGATATCACGTCCAAAGTCATCATACATTGCGTGACCTTTAAAATTGATTTGTTTTACTTTATTCTCTTTCTTTTTTACTTCAATTTGAATCATTATTTAACAATCTTCTTAATCGTAACTTTTGTATAAGGTTGTCTATGACCTTGTGTTTTACGATATTTTTTCTTTGGACGATATTTAAAAACAATAATTTTCTTTTGTTTTCCATGTTTTTCTACTGTACCAACAACTTTAGCACCTGAAACATATGGACTTCCTGATTTTCCGTCAACATATAAAACATTCGTAAATTCTACTTCACTACCTGCTTCATTTGGTAATTTTTCAACGTAGATTACATCGCCTTCTTGTACATAGTATTGTTTTCCGCCTGTTACAAATATAGCCTTCATAATTCCCTCCTTCTAAATTAAGACACGCCGCGTAAGGCACAAGTAACTTGTTTTAAAACCTGACACGTGCGGTTTTATAAAAGCTAAAATTAAGCTTTTCAAAACAAATTAATTCTACCAAATAAAAACGAAGGTGTCAACTTCGGGTGAGCAGTATTTTTTGTAAAGCGCAAACTTATTTCTTTAATCGCCAATAATATTTTTCTAAAGCTTCTTTCTCATGTATATAATGACTCTCTGAATAGTAAAAATGTAATGTTTCTTTTTTTAAGGAATTAAAATCTAATTTTGTTTCATTTTTTATTTTTTTATATGGATATTCTTTTAGAGTTCTTTCTAAAAAGAAACGGCGAATGATATATTTTTCTTGTTTTTTTAATAGGATAAATTGTGTGATTAAAACTCCACAAATAAAGTAATTGTCAAGATGTAATATAATATTTAAATATAAAAAAACTAAGAAAAACAAAGCTGAAAAGATTTCATAAACGAAAAACGCTTTTTTATAAGGAAGTATTTTTTCTAAAATGGAATGTAGTATGATACTACCATCTAGGGGAATGATAGGTAGCAAATTAAAGATTAGAATTGTAAAATTATAGGTTTGGAAAAGTAAGTAATTATTATAAGTTAAACATCTTTCTTTTAGAAAAATCAAAATAAGTCCTAAAAATATTTGACTTATAACGCCTGATATAGCAATCAAAATTTCTTTATTAATGGAAGAATTAATTGGTTTATCAATGTGAGTTAATCCACCAAAAGGGAAAAATTCTACTTTTAAAAATTTGTATTTACATAAATGTATCATAATAATATGCCCAAATTCATGAACAACAATAATGATAAAGATGAAAAGCGTTTGTTTAAAATATCCACATAAAAAAGAAAGTAAAAAAAAGAAATATGTTGCAACATTAAGATGAAATTTCTTGATATTTTTCATAAGTTAAATTTTCTCCATCTTTTACATAAACTAAATAATAGTAATCATTTTCTGTATTTCCCAAAATGGTATTTGCTTCTACATAGTCATATAATTTTAGTGAAGCATCTGTAATTCCTCCATACCAAATATCTACTCCATCAACCCCTTGTATAATCATCGTATTGCCATAGCCTTCTTTTTCTCCCATAAAAACTAATATACCACTTGTGATGTTTTCAACAGGAGTTGTTGTTGAGGTAGTTAGTTTATAACCATCCAAGTATTCTTCCCTTTTTAAAGGAGTATTTGAATTTGATGAAACAAGGTTTTCTTTTGGCTCTGTAACTGTAGGTAAGATACTTCCAAATAATTCGTGATACCAATTATTAATTTTCATAAAAGTGAAATTGCTTTCAAAAATATTTTTTTTAAAATAATCTAGATTTTCTGGACTTAACTTTATATAAATTACACTGCTAAGTAAAAATATTACACTAAGAAGTATTTTTGTGAATACATTGCTTATCGTTGTATTTTTCTCGTCGTAATTTTTTTTGTGAGGAGTGCTTTTTCTTTGTTCATGTCGTAATAATGCCATTTCTATTTCATTCATTTTTGTCACCTAACAAAATATATGTGAAATTGCCGCAAATTATTCTTTCTTAAAAACAAAAAAATGAGCAAACTCATTTTTTATCTGTGGAACCAAATCCACCTGTACGAATTCCTTCGGCACAGTCGTCATCTGTAATTAAGTATTTCATAAAAACTACTTGGCCTATAACGTCACCTTTTTTAACATGTAGTTCTTGGTCAGAACAGTTGAAATATTGGAAATAAAAATGCCCATCATTTGATTCGTTTCCATAATAATCTGCATCAACTAATCCAATACTATTCGCCATTACAAACCCTTTTTTAGGACCAGAGCTACGATTGGCTAATATGAAAAATTCATCGTCTTCGCAGTAAGCTTTTAATCCAGTCGGAATTAAAGTGGGTTTAATCCCTGGAGTGTATACTGGAATTGTAATATCTTCTGCTGCTTCGACATCATATCCCATGGCACGAGCTGTGCTTCTTTTTGGTAAATGAATCCCTTTATCTTCATATCCTTTCGCAATTTCAAAACCTCTTTTTCTCATTTTTACTACATCCTTTCTGTAAACTCTAGAAATCGTATTATTTATTTGATAAAAATATTATGTACGATTTCCTACTTCTTTAGTATAACATGATTAACTCATTTTTTTCGGAAAAACTCGCTTTTTTTCGAAAAAAGCAAAGGATAATAAGATATTCCAAAATATATGTAGTATCATAAAGAACCAATTTATTTTTTGAATTAATATAGCTAACACAACAAAATAGAGAATTGTATTTGTGAGTGTTTTCCACAGGAAGCCCCTTTTTGTTTTATACGGAATTGCGTGATTAACGAGAAATAATAATAACAATATCCCTGTATTTATAAACGGTAAGTTGTAATAGACTTTATCCAAGAAAAGGCCAATGCTCAAAAGAATTTCTAGGTTACATAGATTTGGCGAATTAAGAAGTATTAAAAAGAAAAAAACAGGCAAATAACTAATCATAGCTAACCTTCTTGCCAATCATAACATAGTTTAAATTTTCAAAATCTACAACTGGAGTAACAACAAGTATTTGCTCAATTCCGTCATTTTGAATACTTTGTACCGTGGCAACAGGAATATCTCCTATAGTACCTGCAAATGCTGAAGTAACAACTAAACTCCCCTCTTTAATTTCTTCTTTACTAGTTATATTTTTTACGATAATTTTCTTTCCTTCTCTTTGTAAGATGCCATAACTATTTTGAATTTTTACAGATAATTTTGTATTTTGGTTTCCTAAGAGTTCTACGATACTTGAATGATTTTTTACATTTTTTATAGTTCCAATGAAACCACTTTCATTGTATACAATATCACCATTATTCACACCTTCATTTTTCCCTTTTAAAATAGTTATTTCATCAAAAAAGTAAAATACATCTCTCAATATTACTTTGCTTGTAACCATATCTTGCCGTTCTTTCCATAATTCGTTTTGTCGTAAAAGATTCTCGTATTCTGTTTTTAAGTTGTTATAATCTAATTCTAAAACTGTTTTTTCCTCTAGATTATTATCTTTTAATAGATAAGAATAAACTATTTCACTTCCATAAGATGTTAAAAAAAGTAATGTTACAGACAGGATAAGCGTTAAAATTTGCTTCATTCAAGCACCCCATTTTCTAGATAGCTATAATAAGACTGTGTCCCAATTATGATATGATCAATTAAGGGAATACCAACAATATTGCCGACATCTTTTAAACGTATGGTGGTTTTATTGTCTTCCACACTTGGGATTACAATACCTGTTGGATGGTTGTGAATGCATAATATTTTTACTGCATTATTTAAAATCGCCTCACGGAAAATATCTCTTGGATGGACAATGCTTTGATTGACAGTTCCTGTAAATAATATTTTTTCACTTTGAATATAATTTTTGGTGTCTAAAAATAAAACAAGAAACTTTTCTTGAGTTGCGCCTTTAAAATAATTTTTATAATTATCCCAAACATCCTTGGATTTTTTTATTTGAATTCTTTTATGAGTTTCTTTTCGACTCATTCTTTTGGCAAGTTCGATGGAAGCAAGAACTGTGATTGCTTTTGTTTCTCCTATGCCCGTTATTTCTAATAAAGCTGGTAGTCTAATATTCGTATAACCTCCGCTTGCACTAATTTTTTCTAAAAGTTTCATTGCCAAGTCTTTTACTGATATCTTTTTGGTTCCCGTCCTAAGAAGAATAGCAAATAATTCAGCATCACTTAAATTTTCAATCCCATATATTTTCGCTTTTTCTCTTGGTTTTTCTTGCTCTGGTAAATCTTTAATTAAATAACTCATTACTCTACCATCTCTTCTAATATTTTACGATTTAACAGTGATATTGATTTTTCATCATTTGTTTTTTCAAGTAATAAATTGTATTTTTCTAACGTTTCATTTTCATTTGCTATTTGAAGAACTTTTTTATAATAAGGAATTTCTTTTTCTTTCAAAGTTTGCTCAATTTTTAATAGGTCTTCTTCTCTTTTGGCAGCACCTACTAATACGCGATATTCAAATCCATCTTGGAAAATATATGCATTTGAAACTTTACTCTGTGCTTCTTTGGCATTATCATAATCCGAAAAAACACCAGTTTGTAGTACATAGAAATCTATAGTATTATTTTGGTTTAAATCTGGAACTTCTAGTAAAGGCAAGGCTAATACTACTCCAATTCCTACTGCAAGTAACAATATCTTTAACTTTTTTTTCATGATAAACCTCCAGTAAAAAGATATCAAAAAAAAGTGTGATATATTGTCGAAATATGTAACTAAATCTCACTTTTCGAAATTAAATAAATTTTCTTATTTTTGTAAAAAGCATAAAATATATTTTGAATTTCTAAATTCTTTTTTCGTAATTCTTCTTCTATCCAAAATTTATCTTTTCCTAAAAAGTCCAAGGTTTTTTTATTAATTTCTCCATCTAATATTAATGGCATTGGATAGCTTGATTTTATTTTGAATAAATTATATTGAAAAATAGAGAGTTTTCCATTAGGTTCTAAAAATGCATATTCAATTTCTCCTAAATCTTTAATTTCTTTTTGACGCATTGAAAGTAGTAAATCATCCATACTGTAACGTTGGCGTACCATTTCTTTATAGTTTACTTTACCATCACAAATGATTAAGGAAGGTTTTCCATCAAAGATGCGCCGGAAAGTTCTAGATTTAATGCTAATAAATGCTAGGGCAATTTCTAGAAATCCTAATAATGATAACGGAATGACTGTAAGCCAAAGTGACTTCTCGATATTTTCAATAGAAATCGCGACTAATTCTGCCATAAGGATAGAGACAATTAGATCAATAATACCTAATTGTCCAATTTCTCTTTTTCCCATTAAACGGTATAATAAAACGATAAAGAAATAAAAGAATATTGTTCTTAAAACTATGTTTCCTAATTCTGCCATAAGATCACCTATTTTTATTATGGGAGTATTCTATTTTTTTTAATCATTCATATACTCTATTAGGTGATGAATTTTGAAAACTTTAAAAAGATATGGAAAAACAATTGGAATATTTGGCGTTTTTTTAATCATTTTTGCTGCTATACTTTCTTGTTTTAATGTATTTAATCTAATGTATTCTAAAAGCACAGATATTGTTATTATGATTGGTATGGTTCTTTCTCTTTTTCTGATAGGTTTTAGTTATGGAAAGAAAGCAGAAAAAAAAGGCTTTTTAGAAGGCCTTAAAATTGGTATTTGTTTCATTTTATTATTAGTTTTTATTAATCTTATTTTCTATCAAACTGGATTTTCAATAGAAAGAATTATTTACTATACTGTTCTAATCCTTTCTAGTACACTTGGTTCTATGATTGGAATTAATAAAAAGAATTAGGAATCTACTTCAACAAATGTATAAGTATTTTCTTTTTTTTCGACGTAAGACGCATGAGAATAATACATTTTGGTAATGGGATTTACTTCTTCTTTAGCATATCCTAAATGAATTAATTCCCCCAAAGTTACGTGGCTACCGAAGCATTTATCTTCTTGAAAGCAAGCTCTTGCTCCTTCTTCAATTCTTTTAGAGCTAACTAAAAGAATTGTTTTTTTATGAGCCGCTTGAACTTTATAGAAAGAAACACCAATAATTAATCCGACTGAAAGAACGAATGTTGTAAGAAGCCATTTAAAGTTACTCATGATTTTCTCCAAAATAATTTTTGTTAAATGTATCACGGTATTCCAGTAAGGTATCGTTTTTAATGGCCTCTCTTATTTCCTCAGTTAAAGATATTAGGAAACGTATGTTATGAATCGATAGTAGTCTTGCCCCAAAAGTTTCTCCAGCATTTATTAAATGTTTGATGTAAGCTTTTGTATAATTTTTGCATGCATAACAGTCACAAGTTTCACTCACAGGAGTAAAGTCTTTCTTGTATTTGGCATTTTTTAAATTAATTTTGCCATATTTTGTTAAAGCGTGGCCATGTCGTGCAAGTCTTGTTGGAGATACACAATCAAAAATATCAATTCCACGAATTACTCCTTCAATAATATCTATTGGTTCGCCAATCCCCATCGCATAGCGAAGTTTTTCTTCTGGTAAATATTCTGTTGAATATTCAAAGGCAGCATACATATCTTCTTTGGATTCATGGTCATTCGCGACACCTCCGATGCTATAACCATCAAAACCTATTTTTACTGTTTCTTCGGCACTAAATTTACGTAAATCTTTATGAGCACCTCCCTGCACGATTCCAAATAATAGTTGATTTTCTCCTTTAAAAACACTTTTTCCGCGTTTGGCCCAACGAAGGGTTCGTTCAACGCTAGCTTTTAAATAGGAATAATCGGCACTAGCGGGTGGACATTCATCGAAACTCATAACGATATCGCTACCAAGGTTTTCTTGGATTTTAATCGACTTTTCAGGAGTCAAAAATAAAGAGTCGCCATTATATTGATTTTTAAAATGTACACCTTCTTCTGTAATATCTTTGGGACGTGCTAAAGAAAAGACTTGAAATCCTCCGGAATCAGTAAGGATTGGTCCATCATAATTCATAAATTTATGAAGACCACCTGCAGAATTTATTAT
>CAQRXS010000052.1 GCA_948874605.1 uncultured Bacilli bacterium
CTTCGATTCAAACTATTGAAGATTTACTAAAAACAGATATTAATTATTATGTAAAAATTAATTTTACTTCTTTGGTACAAATTATTGATGCGATTGGCGGGGTTGATGTGGATAATCCTTTTGAATTTACAGCTGATTATGTGGAAGATACTGGTGCTGTTTATTATGTCTATAAGAAAGGTGTGAATCACTTAGATGGGCGTCAAGCTCTTGCATATGTTAGGGAACGTTATGGGTTACGTGAAGGAGATGTTGCACGTGCTCGTCATCAGCAACAAGTTATTAAAGGGATGATTGATAAGCTTATGAGTCCAGTAATACTTACTTCTTATACAAAAATATTAGGAAGTATTGAGGGGAATTTTGCCACGAATATGTCTTTATCTAATTTAACGGGATTTATTCAAAAACAACTTGATGAGAATCCTTCCTGGACAATTGATAATATGGTTCTTTCTGGTATTGATTCTTCTGAGCTTACTGCTTCGATGCCAGAGTTATATTCAGCTGTTATGTTGCCAGATGAAGAAAGTGTGAATAGTGCTATTTCTAAAATAAAATCTTTAAAAGAAGAACGTTAAAAAAATATTAGTTCTTTTGTCGAATCTATTTAAAATCTTATAAAAATTTATTATATTGGAATAGGCAGTAGAGAGTGCTAATAAATATATATTTTTAAGAAAAAGTTTTACTTTAAGGTGCAAGATTGTAGTAGCTAACTCATGTATTCTTAGAGATTTTAATATCTTAAAAGTACAATAAAAGTATGCGCATACTTTCTTTAAAAGTGGGTGTTGCAAGTGAATGTAGAAGAACTGATTGAGGATACTGTTCCTTTAATCAAAGATATTGCTTCAAACTTCTACAATGTTCCTTTTGAAGATTTGTTACAAGCCGGAAAGCTAGGGGTATTAAAAGCATTGAAAAAATATCGTTTTGATGGTTCTGTAAAATTCTCAACGTATGCTTATAATTATATTTTTGGAGAAATGTTTGATTTTGTAATGAAAAATCGAAAGGTAAAAGTGAGTAAAGATTATTTAAGATTAGCAAAAAAAATAGAACTCTCTAAAAATGCCTTAACGTTAAATCTTGGAAGAGTTCCAACGTACGAGGAGCTTGGACAGTTTTTAGGGTTAACTCCTTTTGAGGTTATGGAAGGAATCAATGTCAATAATGAAATGGTAAGTTTTGATGCGGAATCTGAGAACGCTCGTGATTTATATGAAACAATACCAATTGTAGAACGAGTATCTTTGGATGATAAAATTACACTTCAGAGTGGACTTGATATGCTTTCAGAACCAGATAAAAAAATACTAGAGTATCGTTATTTTGAAGATTTGACTCAATCTGAAACGGCCAAAAAGATGGGAATGACGCAAGTGATGATATCACGGTATGAAACTAGAAGTTTGAAGCAATTAAGAAAATATTACGAAGTATCTTAGAAACCACCAATAGGTTTCTTTTTTTGTTATTGAAACAATTTGTAATAAAAAATTATATAAAGTGTGATATAATTTTAATGACGAATTTTTTTTGTTATTGAGAGTGTAGATATGTCCTTGTAACTCAGTAGGATAGAGTATTCGCCTCCTAAGCGAAAAGCCGGCAGTTCGAATCTGCCCAAGGACGCCATAGTGATACTATCTTAAACGTTTTGTTTAAGTGTAATAGATACTATATTAATTATAGCTCATAGATTATCTACTGTGATAAATTGCTTGTAGAAGATGGGAAGATAAGTGTTGTAGGAACTCATAAAGAATTATTGACTCATAATAAAATGTATAAAAAACTGTATGAAAATGAAATTTTAGATTCATAGTGATTAAACTAATTTAAGGAAGTGTTTCTTTTGAAAAATATAAGTATACGAGATTTTGAAACAGACCGATTATTTATAAGAAAACCTACAATGCACGAGCAATTTGCATTATGGAATATTCTTTGTGATGAGAGTGTAAATAGATATTATTTTCCAACACCGAATAGAATTTTTAATAAAAATAATTTGTCTAAAGATAGTATAAAAGATTTAAAAAGGACTAGAAAAATTTTTATGGATCAGTTAAATGATTGGGAAAAACAAAAACCTTTTTACGAAAGTAAATTTGAAGCAATTCATAACGAAGATAATAGTCAAAAGTTTACTTGGAGTATTTTTTTGAAAAATGGAGAACCTATAGGTCAAATTATGGTTCAACCTCATGAAGAATATTTTGATAAACCTGAAATAAGAGATATTGGATGGTTTATAAATCCTAAATATCAAGGTAATGGCTATGCAACAGAAGCCGCTTTGAAAGTATTAGAGTTTATGTTTTTAGAGGTGGAGATTGAACAAATAATTACTTCAGCTGCAGTTATAAATGTTGGTTCATGGAAAATAATGGAAAAATTAGGTTTTGAAAGAACTGGAGAAGTACCGTCAACTTATTTTGATGAAGAAGACAATATTTTAACATGTTATTGTTATACAGGAACGAAAGAATTATTTTTGAATAGAGATTTCAAATTGAAACTTTGAAGTGAAAAAAGTTAGAAGAAAATATTAAAAAGATAGAACAATGCTTTGAATGAATGGAAAGGTTGTAATGAGGCATGTCACGAGATTTCGAAATATTACTAAATGATTTAAAAAAGTGTGAATTGTGTAAAGAAAAATTTGGCTTTCAACCGCATCCTGTGCTTCTTGGGAACGAAACCTCTAAAATTGTTCAAATTAGTCAAGCTCCCTCAGCTACAGTACATATTACTTTAAAACCATTTACTGATCAATCCGGAAAGAAACTAAAATATGAATGGTATAGAATAGATGATGAGTTTTTTTATAATCCAAATAATTTTTATATTGCTTCTCTTGCACACTGCTACCCAGGAAAAGATAGTAGGGGTAATGATCGAACACCTCCAAAAATTTGTTATGAAACATGGATAAAAAAAGAATTAGAGTTTATTGATAATCAGTTATATATTTTAATTGGAGCGAAGGCAGCTAACGTATTTTTTCCAAAAGAAGACTTCAATGAATTAGTTTTTAAAGATAATTATATAAATGGAAAATTAACTTTGGTTTTACCTCATCCATCGCCTCTTAATATTAAGTGGTTTAAAGATCATCCGGATTTTATGGAGAAACGAATTTTTGATATTCGAAAAATTATAAAAGCTGTCTTGGAGGACAAATAGTAAGTATACTGTTTTGTCCTTTTTTAATTCTTAAATTCAAATTTACATAATTTGACATTTTTGCGTGCAAGTGGTATTATTTGATAAGTAAAAAAGGGGGTTTTTTATGACAAAAGTAAGTGTGATTATACCAGTGCATAATACTGAAAAATATTTGAAAGATTGTTTGAACTCTGTTTTAAATCAAACGATGACAGATATTGAAGTCATTGCAATAAATGATCATAGTACAGATGCTAGTATGGCTATTTTGAAATTTTATCAAAAATTATATCCAACAAAATTAAAAGTAATTGATATGAAAGAAAAATATGGTGTTTCTAGTGCTCGTAATGAAGGGCTTAAAATTGCTCAAGGCGAGTTTATTGGCTTTGTTGATTCTGATGATTTTATTTCTTTAAATATGTTTCAAGATTTTTATGCTTTGGCGAGAGATTACAATACTTCTTTAGTTATTGGTCATAATCAAAGAGTAGAACATAATGCTCATTTTGAAGAAAATTCTTGTAGTTTTTTTGATAGAAAAGCACCAAAAGTTTTAGATTTAACTCGCAATGAAAAGCATATAAATTCCTTATTTTGTTCTTGTTGGGATAAGTTGTTTTCTCACGAGTTATTATTGGGTGAGGAATTTTTAGAAAATAGAATCTTTGAAGATGTTGGTTTTACATTTCCGATTTCTCTAAAAGCAAAGCATGCTGTAGAAGTACAAGAAAGGGATTATTTTTATCGTAAAAATGAGTTGGGTATTTCCTCTAGTAGTGAAAAAATAAATGCAAGTATTTTTGATATATTTTATATTGCTTTAGATGCAAGGCAAAGAGCTCGAAAATATGGATTTTCAAAGACTCAAATGGATGGTTTAGATAATTTACTTAAAAAGGCTATTCTTTGTCGACTTCAATTTATAGCAAGATGGGATATTGAGGAAAAACATAAACAATTTATATTAGAAAAAGCTTTATCGGCTTGTAATTATTATTTCCCCAATATTAAGCAAATTATAGCCAATGATCATGATGTAGCCCAGAATGCTATTATGAATTTAAGAAATTACGGTTATGAGGATTTAAATAATCCTCGAAGTGCATTACAACAAGCAAAACGAGCTGAAAGAATGGCTCGTACCTTTGTAAGAAAGTAGAGTTTACTTTCTTTTTTTGTAAGAGTATAATAAATATATTAGAATGTACTTGACTTTCCCCTTGGGGGAAGCATTAATATGTATTTGTTGAGGTGATTCTATGAAAATATACATAGTAATACGAGGAGGAATTATATGTTAAAAGTAAGTAATGTTACAAAATATTATGATCAACACAAAGCAGTAGATAATTTATCTTTTGAAGTTGGGAATGGAGAAATTTTTGGTCTTTTAGGAGTAAATGGAGCTGGTAAGACAACAACATTTCGAATGATTATAGGACTTTTAGAACCCACAGAAGGAACTATTACATTAGATGGTAAAAAAATTAACTATGATATTACCGATGAAATAGGTTTTTTAACAGAAGAGCGCAGTCTACTTACAAAACTTACTGTTGAAGAGCAAATTATTTATTACGGAAAATTAAAAGGTATGAATGAGAAAGCCATTTTAGAGGAACTTGATATTTGGTTAAAACGGTTTCATATTGAAGAGTATAAAAAACGTAAAATTAAAGAATTGTCGAAAGGAAATCAACAAAAAGTTCAGTTTATTTCTGCAGTGATTAATAAACCTAAATTATTAATTTTAGACGAGCCATTTAGTGGCTTGGATCCAATTAATGTAGAAATGTTTATGGATGCAATTAAAGATTTTAAACGAGGAGGAAGTAGTATTATTTTCTCGTCTCATAGAATGGAACATGTAGAGTTATTTTGTGAGAAATTAGTTATTCTTGTGAAAGGAAAAAGTGTACTGTCTGGCGATTTAAAATCTATCAAAAAAGATTATCGTAAGAAAAACATTCGTGTTCAAGGAGACTTTGATTGTGATGCGGTTTTAAAGATTCCTGGTGTTGTATCTTTGGAAAAAGAAACAAATTATTCTTTAATTAAAATTGAAAATGAAACAGTAACTCAGTCTGTATTTGAAATTATTAAGAACGGTAATAATATCACAGAGTTTCGTGTTGAAGACCCAACACTGAATGAAATATTTTTAAGTAAGGTTGGTGAATCCTATGAAGGATAAATTAAAATTTTTAACCAAACAAAGTTTAAATAAAAAAATTAAAACAAAGTGGTTTAAGGCAGTTAATATTATTTTATTGGTGCTTCTTATTGTAATTACAAATATTGATCGTATCGTGGCCTTTTTTGGAGGAGATTTCGAGAATGTAACGACAATTTATGTGGAAGACGGAATTCAAAAGTATGATGAATATAAGATGCAAGTTGATGCATTACTAGAGTCTTTAGGAAAACAGGAAGATTATAACATCGAAAAATATACTGGAAATATTGAGGAACTAAAAAATGAGTTTGATGATGATAACGATAAGATTCTTGTACGATTATTACCTGATTACGAAAATTATATGAAAGCAGAAATTATTAGTTTTGATGATATTGGTACTGTAACTAAACAACTTTTAAATACTTGTATAAGTAGTTTAAAAGAAAGTATAGCATTCAGTGAGAGTGGTCTTACAGAACAACAAATCTTAGCACTTACGACACCTGTAGAAATCACTAATGTAACGACAAATCCGAATATTGAAAATGGTGAGAATAAAGATATCATTGCATCGGGAGTGATTATGCTTTTGATTCTTCCTTGTTTCTTTTTGATTTTAATGCTTGTACAAATGATTGGGGCAGAAGTTAACGATGAGAAAACAACGCGCAGTATGGAAATTATTATTTCAAATGTTTCACCAAAAACGCATTTTTTATCAAAAATTTATGCTTCTACTTCATTCGTAATACTTCAAGGACTATTACTAATTTTTTATGCATTCCTTGCAATGATTGTTCGTAGTCTTTTAGGTGGTGGTGTTTCAAGTAGCGGAGAAATTACGAGTTCGGTAAGTAAAATATTTCTTATGGTAAAAGAAACTGGAGTATTAAATATCTTATTACAAGGACTACCGTTTATTTTGATTTTGTTTGTATTTTCGTTTGTAGCCTACGCAATACTTGCTGGAGTATTAGCATCTATGACAACAAGTACAGAAGATTTTCAACAACTTCAAACACCAATTATGATGATTATTATGGTAGGTTATTATTTAGCTATTATGGCAAGTCAATTTGAAGGGGCTTTGTTTATTAAAATAGTTTCCTATATTCCGATGTTATCGTTTATGTTATCACCTGGCTTGTTTATTTTAGGACAGATTTCTTTGATAGAGCTTGGAATTTCAACAGCGATTACTGGAGTATTTACCTTTTTCTTATTTAAATATGGATTAAGAATATATAAAGTTGGAATTTTGAATTATTCTTCTAGTAAGTTATGGAAAAAAATGTTTCAATCTTTGAAAACAAAGTAAAGAGGAAAATTTTCTTCTTTTTTTATGGTTTCTATTTTGAAACGAGACAAATTTCGACTTTCTTTTTTTTCTGATTTTTAGTATAATTTTTTATAGTAAAGGAAGTTTAGAGTATGAGGAATTTAAAGAGAAGGGTTCTTATTTCTTCTGTAATATTTTTAATTATTGTTAATTTTCTTTTCTTTTGGGTAGGTTATTTTAGTTTTATGAATCCAGAATTGGGCAAGTTTGAAGTAAAACTTTTAAAAGAAGAAAAAGATAAGCTTAGTGTTGAAGTAACACCTTCCCATAATGCAACAGAATATTTAGTAAGTGTATATAAAGAAGATACAAAAATATATGAAATGGCGAGTTCGAATCATAAAATTGCGTTGGATGATTTTGAGGCTGATTTTAATGACAAATTAGATATTCAAGTTGTTGCGAAAAATAAAAATGGGGAAGAAAGGGCTAGTGAAAATAAGTTTGTTTATTTGTATAAAGATTCTACTTTTGAAAAGAATCGCGATCATTTATTATCTGGAACGAGAGATTTGACTTTGTATGTGACAGGTTATGATGATACCAAACAATATACAATTGAACTTTATTATGGTAAAACAAAGCTTTATGATTCTAAGGTTACGAATGAAAATATTAGTATTCCTTATGAGGTCGTAGATGGTTATTCTGGGCGCGTTACTGCTTTATTAAAAAATGAAAATAATCGTGTTACTAGTAGTTTTAATTTTTATTTAAATACACCCATTGTTGGAAAAATCGAAATTACAAGTCCTTATGATTCTTTTCAAGATCGATGGAATGATGTAAATTTAGAAGTTATTGGTGGCGAGAATGCAAATCATTATTATGCTAATTTGTATTTTGAAGGAAATTTGATGAATCGTGTTGAGTTAGAAAGACAAGAGAATACATTAAAAGTACCAGCATCGTCTTTTGAAGAGGATAAGACTTATGATATTGTTTTGCAAGCTGTCTATGATGATTTTTTTGAAATTGCCGAGGAAGATCATGTTTCTGTTTATATTGGAAAAAAAGAGGCAACTCAAGGAGTTTATACGAGTCATAATCCAACTTTTATAAAAAGCGGAACAGAAGTTGAGTTAAAGACGATTACGAAGAATGCAACCATTTTTTATACTATGGACGGAAGCGACCCTAACGAAGAAAGTAATATCTATGATGGTCCACTTACTATAACAGAAGATGTTGTTTTGAAAACTTATGCTGTGAGTGAAAATCGTTTTGATTCTGTCAAACGCGAATATTTCTTTCATATTAATGATAAAACGCCTGTCGTTTATTTAAGTCCGTCGAATCAAGATGAAAATTATGGAGTTCAAAAAGTTGGTTATACCACAGAAATGGAAATTATGAACCGAGTTGCGGATGTTGTACAAGAAGAATTAAAAAATGCTGGGTTTGTTGTTTATCGAAACAATCCAAGGCTAGGGATTGATGAATGGGTTGTTGAAAGTAAACGTTTAGGTGCTGATTTTCACTTTGCAATTCATTCCAATGCTTCTTCTCGAAAAACCGCTAGAGGTCCAGAAATTCATGTAGATAATGAATACTCATTTTCTTATTCAATAGCATCGCATATTTATGAAAATTTATGGAATATTTACTCTGGTAATGATAATTATGAGTATCATAGAGGTGTGAAGTATACTCGTGGAAATCTTGGGGAAGCAAGCGACCATTATTTGGAATGTTCTTCTTTGATTGAAGTTGCATTTCATGATGAAGAGAATGATGCAGCCTGGGTAATGAATAATTTAGAGAAAATTGGTAAAAATATTGCAAGTTCGATTATTTCTTATTATAATTAGATTATAGAAAGAGAGTAGTTATGAAATATATCACTTTTGCAGTGCCTTGTTATAATTCTGAAAATTATATGGAACACTGTATTGAAACCCTTTTGACTGGTGGCGAAGATGTAGAAATTATATTAGTCAATGATGGAAGTACAGATAAAACAAAAGAGATTAGTAATCGTTATCAAAAAAAATATCCAACTATAGTGAAAGCAGTACACAAAGAAAATGGCGGGCATGGCTCTGGAGTAAATAAAGGACTTGAACTTGCAACTGGGCTTTATTATAAAGTAGTTGATTCTGATGATTGGGTCGATGAGGAATCCTTACAAAAGGTTTTAAATACGATTAAATCTTTTGAAAAAAAGAAAAAGTATGTTGACATGATGGTAGTAAATTATGTCTATGAGAAGGAAAATGAAAAAAAGGAAATTCATTATAAAAGGACTTTGCCAGAAAAGAAAGTCTTTACTTGGGATGAGGTAGGTCATTTTAAAGCGGATGCTTATTTACTAATGCATTCTGTTATTTATAATACGAAATTTTTAAAAAGTACAGGTGTAAAACTTCCTGAGCACACATTTTATGTAGATAATATTTTTGTGTATTTTCCACTTCCTAAAATTAAAACGATGTATTATTTGAATGTTCCTTTTTATCGTTATTTTATTGGTCGAGATGATCAATCTGTAAATGAATCTGTTATGATTCGTAGAATAGATCAGC
>CAQRXS010000053.1 GCA_948874605.1 uncultured Bacilli bacterium
ATTTTTTTATCCTCATAACTTGTCAATACCTTTTTTCGTGTTTTTATCCTGGTTAATTATAATATATACTTGCAAAAGAAACAAGAATTTGTTAAAATATGTTTGTATGGCGGAATTGGTGAAGTGGTTAACACGGCAGATTGTGGCTCTGTTACGCATGGGTTCGATTCCCATATTTCGCCCCATTTTTTTAGTTTATTACATGAAAAATGTGATAATAGATTGGGATATTTTTTTAAAGTTCCTAGTTATGACTTCGTTAAAAATATTCCCTTGAAGAGTACTACGAGGTACTCTTCTTTTTGTATGCAAATAAGTATCAACCGTCATAGAAGTCTTGCTATGTCCTAAGTTTTGCGAGACTTCATCAATTGAAGTTCCACTATGGATTTCGTTAGTGGCATAGCTATGCCTCATATCGTGTGGTGTAATACGTCGAATTTTTGCTTTCTCACATGCTTCAGTTAAACGTCTTTCTATTGTAGAAGTGCTAAGTGGCTTATCTCCACCAAAGATAAAGTATTCTTCTGAAAAATCTTCGCTATATTTTTCATAGAAACATCTAAGTCTAAAAATTCGAAAACGTGTTAATATGGAAAGCTTTAAATATCTAATTGAACTTTTATTTTTTGGTGTATCTAATTTCCTTGTACCACGTCTTTGCAAACTATGGCAAATATATATAAAAGAATTTTCTATGTCACAAAATCTCATTGCTAAGGCTTCGCTTGGTCTTGGACCATAATGAAACATAAATATAAAGTATTCCTTGTAGATATAATCATCAACACATTTAATAAATTTTCTAAATTCTCTAGGTGTATAGTAATCTTGTTTTTTAATTTCATTTTTCTTAGGAAAATTACCCACTTTCAAAACAAGATTTTCAGTTAAATAATGATTAAGTGTGCAATAGTTCATAAAAGAGCTAAAATTTGAATATAAACTATTATTAAAGCTATTACTAAAGTCATTTTCTAATATTTTATTTTGCCAATCAATTATATCTTTTACAGTTATTTTCTGAACATCTTTATCAGAGAAATAAGGCAATATATGATTTTTAAAGTTCCTAGTTATGGCTTCATTTGTTTGGTCTTTGTGGCGCATTGTATAATAAATTACAAATTCCTCATAGATTTTCGAAAATAGTAGCATGTTTTGTTGTTCGGACACTTTCTAAACCTCCTTTCCATTAGATTAAATCAAACTAATTACCTAAAATAAAACTCTTTTTATTAGGCTGCATGAAGCAATAAACTTCACATTAATGTTATAACACGGAAATTTGCTATCTCCACCAAATTTAGCAAAAAAAACAGTTTTTTGTTAAATTTTTTTCATTCAAATAACAAAAGAGTATAGTTTTTGGGTAATATGAAGCAATAAACTTCATAATAGTTATAACACGTGATTTTTGCTATCTTCATGAAATTGCTAAAAAAATTCAGTTTTTTGCTAATTTTTTTTACTCATAATAAAAAAAATAAAGTTTTAGGTAATATGAAGTAATAAACTTCATATTACAGTTATAACATGAGATTTTGCTAAAAATGCGTTTTTTGAAAAAAATTGTTTTTCAAAAAATCACTTTCCCCAACATTTATATAAAATTATTCAATTATTCAAATTTTTATCAATATTTTTCAAAAAGAAAATGCATTTTATTTACTATTTCTATACAGACTTACTAATTATAGGTATAAGGTTTAACTACAGTATTTATCTTGTGGCCTGTTTTTACTTGACAGTAGGGAAATCGTGCATAAACGTAGAAAAGAAACGCAACCATTTAAAAGAGGGATACATCAATGAAGTGTTACGTTTCTGCAAGTAAGCATAGCACGATTTCCCTACTGTCAAGCAAAAACTAACTAAAGAAATAGTTTTTAGTTTTGCATTTTAAGAAAAAGTATTATATTTCTTTTAGAAATTAGCTTTTTAAAAAATAACTAAAAAAAGCCCCAGGGGCTTAGGTGAATCAATCATATTCGAATGATCAACATAATCATATCATAAAATTTGTTTTTTCACTATTGAAACATTAAATTTTCATAAATAATAATTTTCTAATAGTTCTTTAAATTCAAAATCGTCAAAGAATTCATTTACTTGTATGTCCATACCTAAACATATTTTTAAAACTGTAGTTAGTCTTATATCTTTAATTTTTCTTAACACTATATTACTCAAAGTACTGTAAGTTAGACCACATCTCAACGAAAATTCATACAACGAAACATTATTTGTATCACAATACCCTTCTATTTTGCTAGCTAATATTTTTATAACTCTTGATTTTGTCATTATTTCCCTTTCCTTTTTCATTTACTTATGCTACAATTTCCTTGAATTTTCTTCAGTTCAAGAAAAGTAACAGAAGTATTATCATAAGAATTGATATAGTCTGACTGATAAATTACTTCCATTTCTTGAATTTTTTTTTGGTAAAATTCCTTTTCTCGCTCTTGTTCAAGATTTATATAGTTCTCTTTAGGCTTTTTTAGGTTTCGCGAACAAAAATATCTACGATGTCCAAAAAGTCTATTATCGATGTCTTTTGTCATATATTTGGCTATATAGCCTACAATTTTCTTAGGGTCTCCTTTTATAATTTCTACACTAGTAAATCCGTCATTCCAATACTTTATATGCTTAAACTTCGGATTATTTTCTTGAGAATAAATCAAAGTTTTATCATCTATATCAACGTTACATAACATGTGATAGTGTGTAGCTCCTCGTTTTTGAAACTCTGGAATGCAAAGATATTTAAAATCCGGTTTAACTCTTCTTACTTTATCAATAAAGTAAGAAAGCCTTTTATTCGAATAACTTACATCAGTCACATTTTCTTTGAAAGTTAATGTAATAAAAACTTTCCAATCATTTATATTAGCTTTCGCTAAACGTTGACATTCCAACTTACTCCGAATTATGCTTCTTTCTTCAATTGTACCTGACAATTTATTTGAGGACTTTTCAGAAGAGTTCATTTCATAATTTCCGTTAAACAGTTTATTTATATCTTCCTCGCTTAATTCAATCGAACTTTCCTCAAATTTTTTTAATTTGGCTTTTCTTAGCTCAAGCTCGGTTGTATCTTTTTCGCTTACTTTTTTAGTCTTTGTATCTTGATACAGATATACCTGGCAATAGTCTCCACAGTCAACTAACTTGATATCATATTTCTTCAATGTCGGAGTTATGTGCTTACTATCAAGTATAGGAAAGACTTCGTCTTTCCCCGTAAGCCCAATAGAACTGGCATCTCCATTCATAAAAATTGCATTGTCCGAAACAAATTGTTGTGTGGTCCTCCCCAGGTTTGGGGATTGCCCCCCACAACAACAAGCATTCTTCTTTTCACACTTGCATTTATCACTAAAGAATAAGGCTTTTAAGCTATGGTAAAACAATAATCCCATATTTCGCCCCATTTTTTTAGTTTATTACATGAAAAATGTGATAATAGATTGGAATATTTTTCTTAAATTTCCTGCCAAGGTTTCAAGGATAATATTCCTAGAATGAAGAGTATGTGGTGCTCTTTTTTTGTTGTGCAAATAAGTGGCTACTATCGGAACTATCAATTTTACACATTAAAAAACTATAAGGTCCTCTCTTTTTTATAATTTACCTTATAGATTACATTTTCTTTCAATATTTTTTACTAACTTTTCTATAAACTATTTCTCTAGCTCTATAAACTTGTTCCTCTGTTATTGTATCGAGCAAATTTATAGGATTTTCATTTTTCTTATTATTTACAATTCTACTGAAATAATCAATTAATTCATGATTAAATCCAATATGTTCTAAATAATTCAAGTAATGGTAGAAGGCATCAATACTAATATTATTTATGTTACTACCATACAAATAGTTTAGAATTGTTATGATATAACAATATATATCAGTATTTTCGTCTGCCTCAACATAACTCAAATCTGTATCAACTACATTATATTTACCTTTAACATTATTAAGAAGCGCAGATGAGGTTAAATATCTAGCAGAAAAAGTTAAATTTGTTCCTATTTTGCAACTATCTAAATCAATTGTATAAAGTTGTTCTTTATTCAGGTTAACAATAAAATTTGAAGCGTGCAAATCATTTATATAAAAATCTTTAATGGTGTATTTTTTCTAATATATTTTAACTGTTTTAACATTTCCCCTACTTTTTTTAAATAAAATATACAAATCGATTTTCTTATCATTTAATAAAATAGATAAAGTAACACCTTTAATTTTTGGAATTGTAAAACCCTCTGCTACTCCTCCAACCGTAACCAAATAGTCAGGCATCAAAAAACAATCTGATAAATAATCTTTTTGGTAATCAAGCATTTCTACAGTATACAATTTATTTGCAAATATTGGTCCACTATTTTGATATAATTTTTTAAATACTTTATCTCTCCCTTTGTATCTAAAATCAAATATTTTTGCTTCTGTATTTAATATTTCCTTTGGTAAGTCAAGTGGTACCAGACTTTTAAATCTTTTTTTTGATAAAGATATGATTTCCATAAAAATTCCCCTTTTTTTATTAAGAAATATTCTAGCAACAAAAAGCTTTTTTGTCAAAAGAATTAAGTCAAATGGAAAAAAACAATATTAATTTGTCTAAAATTTTATAATATAAAAACTTCACTAAATTTTACGCATAGATATAAAAAACAAATATAGAGACTTTAATTTTGAATTTATACTCGTTTTATACTTCCCAACATAAATGTTATCCATTTTCTAAAAACTTATAACATGCGTAACTTTACCTATTAAAATTCCTTTATACTTACCAAAGGATTTTTTTAATCCACACAAACATGAATAAACTTTGTAATTTCTTCTAAACTATTCTTAGTGATGTTTATGAAAAAAGATTTAGAAACTTATAATAAAAAAAGAAATTTTACCAAAACCAATGAACCTGTTGGAAAAAAGGGAAAATCAGCAAAAAAATTGCATTTTGTCGTTCAGCATCATTTAGCTCGCAAAGACCACTACGATTTTCGCTTAGAATGGAATGGAACATTACTTAGTTTTGCCGTTCCAAAAGGACCTTCCTATAATCCAAATGATAAAAGGCTTGCAGTCCGTGTGGAAGACCACCCTCTTAGTTATCGAAACTTTGAAGGAACCATTCCCAAAGGAGAATATGGCGGAGGCACTGTTATGATATGGGATAATGGTTACTGGACTCCAACAGGAAATCCTACAACAGAACTTAAAAACGGTTCTCTAAAATTTACACTCTTTGGTCAAAGATTACAAGGAAAATGGACCTTAGTACATTTTAAAGATAAAAATTGGTTACTCATAAAAGAAAAAGATGATAAAAAAGGTTTTAAAAATATTTCTAAACTGAACACCAGCATTGTGACAAATAGAACCATGGAAGAAATCGAAAAAAATAAAGAAAGTAAAATGGATACAGAAACAAAAATAAATTCCATAAAAATTACAAATCCTGAAAAAGTTATCTATAAAAGTCCTAAAATAACCAAAAAAGATCTCATAGAATATTACAAAAAAATTCAAATAAGAATGATGCCTTATCTTGAAAATAGACTAATAAGTTCTATTCGCTGCCCTAATGGTATAGAGAAAGAAAAATTCTTTAAAAAACATTTTGAATCCTCAAATAAACATTTAGGAAAAAAAATTATAAAAAATGAAAATGGAAAAAAAGAAGATTATTATTATATAAAAAATCCCGCTGGTCTCATTTACGAAATACAAATGAATGGCTACGAAATTCACATTTGGGGATCGAAAGTAAATAAATTAAATAAACCTGACATATTAGTTTTTGATTTAGATCCAGATGAAAATTTAAATTTAAAAAAAGTTCGTGAAGGAGTGAAAGATTTAAAAAGCGTATTAGATGAATTACACTTAACATCTTTCTTGAAAACTAGCGGCGGAAAAGGATATCACATTGTTATACCTATTCAAAGTATAAAAACATTTGAAGAAGGAAAAGACTTTACAAAAAATATAGCCAAAATCATGGAAATGAAATGGCCAGAAAAATACACAAGTAATGTCAGAATAGAAAATCGTCAAGGAAAAATATTTATTGATTGGATTAGAAATACAAAAGGCGCTACAAGTGTCGCTCCCTACTCTATTCGCATAAAGAAAAAACTAAGCATATCTATGCCTATTCGTTGGAATGAGCTCGATAAAATAAAACCAAATGAAATTACTATAGAAATGGCTCTTAAAAGACTCAAAAGAAAAGATCCATGGGAAAACTTTTGGAACATTATTCAGTAACATAAATATTATTAAAAACATATACTTTTATAATTCTTAATATTTAAGCCTTTTTTACAATAGTACTAAAAGGATTTTTCGACATTTAAAAACCAAATACATTCCTTCTTTTAGATTTTTTATGCTTAAATAAAACAAAGTTTAAGCTATTTTGAATTAACTTCATACTTGCATCTTCTTTTAAAACTTATTCACAAAAAAATAAATTTATAAAAAGATTAATTTGAAATTTTTAAAATTATATTTTACATCTTGAATAATAACAAACTCATTTTAATTATCTTCACGAAACAAATTTAAATAAAAAAGGAAAGAAACATTTTTTCCGGAATATATTGTTAGAAGAGTTAGAACTTCTTAGAAAGGATACAATTATGCTAACAACAAAAGAACTTTATAAAATTGAAGGTGGAAGTTTTCACTTCATAACAAAAATAACCTATACAATCTGTAGCTTTTTAAAAAATATTCTGTATATTGTATAAAAAATAAGCGATTTTCATTTATTTGAAAGTCGCTTAATTATTGACATGATGATGCACTAATGGGGTGTCCTTTGTAATAGCTTCAAATTGATAACCATGCGATGTTCCATACTCTAATATAGCTTCGACAGCATCTACACTATAATCTTTTACATCATGTTGAAGAACAATTGGTGTATTAAACTTACCAAATTCTCGTATTACGTTAGAAACAATTTCTTCTGTATTTTTAGTTTCACCAGCATCACCGCTTAAGATATTCCAATCATAATACTGGAAGCCTTTTTCTTCAACAGCTTTTACTAATTTGCTCATGATATGACTGCCACCATCATAACTTTTACTAATGGTATTAGAACTTCCACCAGGAAAACGCATTATCCAAATAGCTTCGCCAGTAATCTCTTTTACTTTTTCTTGAATCGCGTACAAATCTTCAAAAAAAGTTTCCTCATTTTTATATATACTATAATCGTGAGAAAAAGTATGGAGTCCAACAGTATGACCTTCCAAATAAGCACGTTTAATAACATTATCATATCCATAAGATGTACGCTGATTTGTTACAAAGAAAGTAGCCTTTGCATTATATTTTTTTAATATATCAAGTAAGTGTTCCGTATATCGACTAGGTCCATCATCAAAAGTCAAATATATTTTCTTTTTGTCTTGAGAATTGATATTTTTCTTATCTTCAACAATTACACTTCTTTTTATACTTAAATCATTTCCTTTCTTATCTTTTAATTTATAATTCACGGTATATTTACCAGGTTTTGATGTATCCACATTAGAAACTATTTCAATATTCTGTGATAAGTTGCCTTCACAAACATCATTTGCTACAGCTCCTTGTTCATTATATGTTTCATTCAAATTTAAATACATAATTTCTGGACCATTAAGCATAAATTCAAGAGGAAATGAGTCTACCTGCTCTCCCTCATAACTTGTTGTGGCATTATTTCCAGAAGAATCACTTACAGAAAAATATACTTTACCATCTTTTACAATCGTGGATAATTGGTCTGTAACATCCCCATCATAATTGTCATATGCTTTGATTCCTCGGATTTCAACATTACCATTTTCACAGTAACGAAACTTATTTTTTTCAGTTTGAATGATAGGAACTTCCCGATCAACAACTAAAACTTTTTGCTTTTTTTTATAAATATTGCCATGATAATTATAAACATATGTTATCTCATTTTCACCAAGCTTTTTTATATCAACTTCTCCTTCTATATCACTAGAAACAGAAGAACAAGAGAAAAGATTTCCATAGCATACATATCCAGGATTACCAGAAAAAGGTTGTTGCCATGAAACTTCTAGAACATCCTGAAAATCATTAATTTGAAATTTAGGCACGAAAAAAATATAGCTCACAAGAGGAATTACTATTAGTAATAAAATAGATAATAATAGAACGAATAATTTCTCTTTTTTTGCTATATTTTTCATTTTTACCACACACTCTATTCAAAATTTGAAACAATATATTTTGGCTCTGGATACCTACTTGTTGGAATAAATCCACTAGGCATATGAATAATCTGAGGAATACGATTTACAACATCAGCACAAGTAAGTTCTACAGTTTGAGGACTTGCATTTTCCACTTTAGTAGTTGGTTCTCCATAAATAGTCCATTGATTTAAATCAGTTTCCTCTTTTGTATAAACTTTACCAATACATTCAATTTCTAAAATAATATTTTCTTTCGTCATTGCTGTTACAATCGCATTCATTCCACGAACCATACCTTTTTCTAACGTTTTATTTAAAGTTTCACTTTCAAGGCTCTCCTCACAAATAGCGGGAATACATTCTTGTTTAATTTTATCAACATGAAGTCCCAATTTATCTGCAAGCCATCCTACAACATTCCACATATAACTTGGTGCAAATTTACGTTCCGCTATCAAAATCTGTCGTTCCTCTTCACTCATATGATTAGAAGCAGCAATACTTTCTTCAAATTCTTCTTTTGAGAATCCTGCTCCATGAGCTAAAGCAAGAGCATAACCATAATCTTCAACGTTATAAGAACTAACACCCTTAATTTTAGTTATACGATGTGTAGATGCACAAATACTAGAAATCATATTTCCCCAAAAAATATCTTGATAGCCGCATCCAGTTACTGTTACATCAAAAGCTTTAGCTAACGCATCAATTTCACGAAAAGACACTGGATTAGAATTACTTGCAAAAAAAGCTTCTTCACAAGTAGTCAAAACATTCACGCCCTTTTTAATACAAATTCGCAATTGTTCTTCAATATCATTTAAAAAACTCATAGTTGTAAT
>CAQRXS010000054.1 GCA_948874605.1 uncultured Bacilli bacterium
TACTTTAATATTTTCGAAAGCATCCTTTTGTAAAAGTTGTAAAAAAGATTCATAGATATTTTTCTTTGTTTTTTGTATTCTTAAATCTATTTTTTCCATTATTACCACCTGTTAACATTATATAATAAGTTTCTCAAAAGACAACACTTTGTAGTTTATTTATACATACATTTTTTTAATTTTTGTTGGATATCAAACACATTATTTTTTGCTGTTACTGAAAAAAATAAAACACTTGAATATAATACTGTATCGAAAGAGGTGAATTATGAAAAAAATTGCAAATTGGATAGCAAATCACGCTATTATGCTTGTTACAGTTTTTGCTGTTCTTATGATGCCCGCGGTATATGGATTTGTAAATACTCGTATTAATTACGATATTCTAGCGTATTTACCGGATGATATTGAAACGATTCAAGGGCAATCTATTTTATCGGATGAATTTGGGATTGGAGCATTTGCATTTGTTTTAACACAAGATACAGATAATACAAGGATTTTAAATTTTGAAGATTCTATTAAACAATTAAGTGGGGTTAATGAAGTTATTAGCTTAGCTGATATTACAGATGTAACTTTTCCAATTGAAATGTTACCAGAATCTTTACTTGATAAACTTTATCAAAATGAACAAACTATTATTCTTGTAACTTTTCATGATGGGATTAGTGAAGAATCTACTATGAACGCAATTGATTCTTTGCGTAATATTTGTAACGATGCTTCTAAAATCAGTGGGATGACTTCTTTGGTTTTAGATACCAAAAATCTATCCGAAAGTGAAATGACTCTATATATTTTATTCGCTGTTATTTTTTGTTTTGGTGTTTTATTATTTGCGACTGATTCCTATCTAATCCCTGTATTTTTATTAGGAAATATCGGCATGGCAATTTTACTTAATATGGGAACTAATATTTTCTTAGGAAGTATTTCTTATATTACGCAGTCTATTACGGCTGTCCTACAACTAGGTGTTACGATGGATTTCTCAATATTTTTATACCATAAATATGTAGAAAAGAAAGAGACTGAAAAAAATAAAAAGGTGGCTATGTCAATCGCTATTAGAGATACTTTTAAGTCTGTGTTTGGTTCTTCATTAACCACAATTGCTGGATTTTTGGCTTTATGCGGAATGGATCTTACACTTGGTATGGATATTGGTCTTGTTATGGCAAAAGGTGTTGTTTGTGGTCTTCTTACGGTACTAACTTTATTCCCTGCTTTACTACTTGTTTTTGACGGGGCAATAGAAAAGACAAAACATAAAAACATTTTACCAAAATTTGAAGGAATTCAAAATTTTATTCTCAATCATTATAAACTTATTCTAGTATTATTTTTAATTCTTGCTATTCCAGCTCTTATTGGAAATGCAAATGTCGAGGTGTATTATAAAATCGACAAATCTTTACCAGAAGATTTACCTAGTAAAATTGCTAATACAACACTTGCAGAAGATTTTGGAATTATCTCCCCACAAATTGTTTTATTAGATAAAAATTTAGACTCGAGTAAAGTTACTGAAATCATCGATAAAATTGAAATGTTAGATGGTATTGAAAATGTTCTTTCTCTTTCTAACATTGAGTCAATAGGAATGCCTATTTCTATGTTGCCAGAAAGTATTCTTGATATTTTTCAAAATGAACATTATACTTTAATGCTTGTCAATTCTTCTTATGAAGTTGCAAGTAGTGAACTCAACCTGCAGATTGAAAAAATGAATCACATTGTAAAAAGCTATGATGAAAAGGCTATTGTAGCTGGAGAAGGGGCTTTAACAAAAGATCTAGTTGAAATTGCTGACCATGATTTTACAATGGTAAATTACATATCCATTGGTATTATCTTTGTTTTAATGTTGTTTGTTTTGAAATCACTTAGTCTCCCTTTTATCTTAATTGTCGTAATTGAACTTGCAATATTCTTAAATATGGCAGTAGCTTATTTTACTGGAACAACTTTACCATTCATAGCATCTATTGTTGTAGGAACAATTCAACTGGGCGCTACTATTGATTATGCGATTCTTATGTCTACTACTTATTTAAATATAAGAGCAAAAGAAAATGATAAAAGAAAAGCTATGAGGGAAACACTAAATCTTACTCTTCCATCTATCCTTGTTTCTGCTTGTTGTTTCTTCGCGGCAACTTGTGGAGTATCTCTTATAAGCAAAATTGATATGATTGGCTCTATTTGTGAATTACTTTCTAGAGGAGCAATTATTAGTATGGTAGTTGTTAGTTTACTTCTGCCAGCTCTACTGTTATTCTTTGATAAAATTATTTTAAAAACTACATTACAAAAGAAAGAAGGAATTTAAATGAAAATGAATAAAAAATTAATTAGTTTGACTATTTTTGGGGGACTCATTTTCCCAATGAATGCTTTTGCTTTACAAAAAAGTGAAACAATTTATTCTACTTTAAATTATAAAGGTGATAATATCAAAACGACTGTTTCTAATCATTTATCTTTCATTGATCAAAGTCAAATTGAAGATGAAACAGAATTAAAAAATATTTTGAATATTGGTGGTATTGAAACATTTTCGCTTAACGGAAAGAAACTTACTTGGAATACGCAAGATAAAGATATTTTCTATGAAGGTGAAACAGAGAAAAAAAGTCCTATTGAAGTATCTTTCAAATATTTTCTAAATAATGAGGAGAAAGAAGTTACAGATATTCTTGGATTATCAGGTAAGATTAAAATCCAAATGACTTTTTCAAATAAAGAAGAAAAGAAAGCAACTATAAATGGACATACAGAAACGCTTTATACTCCATTTGTTACAACAATAGGAACGATTTTAAACTCCAAAAATAATAAAAATATTTCTATTTCCAATGGAAAAGTTGTTTCTACTGGAAGTAGACATATGGTTGTTGGCCTTGCTTCTCCAGGTCTTTACGAATCTATAGGACTTCAAGAATTTAAAAATTTAAACGAAATTACTATTGAATATGAAACAACAAAGTTTGAGCTTAATAATATTTATATTGTATCCACACCAAAATTACTGGAATCTAGCGATTTAGAAATTTTTGATAAAATGGATGACCTGTATATGAATGTTTCTGAATTACAAAAAAATATGAATACTTTAGAAAAAGGCATTCTTGAACTTTCTAGTGGCATAGAAAAAATAAATAATGGGTCTTCAGAATTAGTAAGCAGTTTAAAAGCAGCAGCTGAAGGCGCTAAAAAAGTTCAAAAGGGTTCTGGTACTTTGAAAAATGGATTATATGAAATGACAAAAGCTTTAAATATTGCCAAAAAAGAACTTAAAAAATTAGATATGTCTTCTTTCGATTCTGTTGATACTTTAAAGGGCCAAAATACCAATACAATAAATACTTTACTTAAAACAACTGGTATGAATTTGGATCAATTAAAATCTTTTTATGAAAAATATAAGTTACAAAGTTATAAAGGTTCTGATGAAAAAATGATTGCTTTAAAAAATGCCTATGAAATGGTAGTTCTTCTTCAAACTAATAATATGGCATTAGAAAAAAGCACTTCTACATTAAAAACATTAATAGCAAAGCTTGATTCTCTTATTTCTACTTCTGAAACTGCTATAGGAAAACTAACTTCTGGATCAGAAAGTCTAAATTCAGGTATTGTAACCTTGAAATCTGGTATTGATAAAATCTATGCGGGAAGTGTAACTTTAAATAATGGTACGAAAGAATTGGTTAGTGGTGCTAAGACATTACAAAATGGAGCTCAAAAATTTAACAAGCAAGGAATAGGTACTTTAAGCAATTATGCTTATACTTTAAAGAATTATAGTGATAAAGCAGAATATTTAGTCAACTTAAGTCAAGAATATAATGGATTTGCTTCCAATAATAGTAATCAAATTTTATTTGTTTCAAAAGTTGAATCAGCAAAACTTACTTACAAAAAATAAAAAGCATCTAATGATGTTTTTTATTTTATAAATTCTACGTGTCCGAATGTTTCTACTTTTTCTGTATTTCGATTCAATAATACTGCTCCATCATCATAAATAGCATATATGGATTTCTTTGTATCTTTAGAAACTTTTTTTAATTTTTCTTGATAGAGATTATTGGATGTTGAATGAACGTCTAAATAAAAATTATTTGAAAAAACTCCTAAACCTTCGTAATATGCAAAATATTTATAAAAGTTATTTTTCCTTGTGATAAAGTATCTTTTCAACTGAAGTAATGCACCAGCACTCTCTCCTATAATTATTCCTTGATAGTATTTTAAATCATATAGCAACTCTGTATCATGAACAATTTTTTGAAATAGCATTTCTGGATTTCCACCTGGAAAAAGTAATACGTCACTTTCAGAAATAATCTTCTTTAAAGTTTCGTGACTCATGTTGTAGCAATCACATATTGTAATATTTTTCTTTAAAATCCCTATAGCTAACAGCGCATCAATATATCTATTATATCTTGTACTTCCAGCTTTAAAATACTCATTTATTAATTGATTTGAGTCTATTTCTTCTTTAAAAGCCCAAGGAAATACTGCCACTTTATAGTTTTTTTTAATAATTTCTTTTAATCTTTTTTCAATACAATTCATGCCTAGTTCTATTTTGCTTAAAAATACACTATACACTATATTCTCCCCTTTCGAATCAAACGCATATTCTCTTGAAAATTAACATGATGCACAAAATACTTATGAATTGATTCAGCTACATTTTCTTTTTCAAATTTCTTAAAAGAATATAAATATTGTTCTAATTTTTTTCTTTGTTCTTTGTTTAATTTTTGTAAGCCTTTCATAATCGACATATCCCAATTTGCATTGTTATTTCTCCACTTTAAAGTATATAATAAACACATTTTTTGAAATGAAGTATCTTCTAATTGAAAGAAATTTTCTAAATCAATAGCATTTGGATTTTTTAAATAAGGAGTGGCAATAAAATGAATTTCTTTTTTTGAAATTAAGCTATTAATGTAGTTTAACAAAAACATTTCAAATAATTGATGATTACTTGCAATTAAGATTTGTTTTTCCTCTGGGAAGCAGTTTGGATATTGCATCCATAGAAAATCTATGTCTAAATTAAATTTTTGCCTTTTATGAGTAATAGAATAGCCTGTGTTTCTTTCTTTAGAAATCATATAAAATTGGTCTTGATATTGCTTTTGAAACATTTCCATAGATTTTTTATAAAAGAAAGGAAATAAAGACGTTGGATGGAAATCTTCTTTGTTAAATTTTAAATACAATCTTTCACTTTCGTAAGTTTTGCATTCTTTATTACAACATTTACAATATATTTTATTATCTTTTGAATAATAAAGATCTCCTTCTTCATAGTTTCTTACACCTTCTTTTAGAATATCAACTTTTTGGCATTCACATAATAATACTGTCTCTTTTTTCGTAATTATTTTTTTCTTTTGTATGAGTTCATCGATACAGTTTAAAAAAGTTTCACAATGGTCTGTATCTATAAAAATATCATTAAAATTAATATCTAATTTTTGTAAAGCTTTTTTATATTCTGGTAAAAAGCTTTGTCTATCATCGTAGCTATGCAAAAGATTTGTTGAAAGGATACTTTTACCATCCAAACAAGTTCCCAATAGAGATGCTAAAAATGGAGCTAAACTCATTCCTATTGTAGTCTTTTCCCTTGGTTTAATTGGTAATGTAGTAATTAATATTTCTTCATTCTGAGCCATTTATATTTTCTCCTTTAGGGCATTTAAACATTGAATTATCTCTTGCTGGAATGCTTTTTTTTCTGTGTTCATAAAAGTTATAAATTTATCTTGATTGTACATTTCTTTATATTTTTTATCTAAATTTTTCACAGAAAGACTTTTTTTACTGTGAGAACTAAGATCTAATCCAAAAGCATTTAGCATATGTTGAATTCTTGTTATTAAAAATAGATAGTAATAACTTTTATCTATAAGATCTGATTCAATTTTTAATTGTTTTGTTATTTCAATCGAATCAAAGTAAGCAAGATCTATAAAATTTAAATCAATATTATTTATTATAGCAACTCTATAGATAATTGCAAGTAAACAATAGAAATTTGTTAAAGTCTCATTCTTAAATATTAGCTTTAACTCTCGTATCGGTATTTGTTCTTCCACATCATCCCAATAACTTGAATTATCTATTTTATCAATTAATTTATTTATTGCTTTTAGAATATCTTGTCTCTTTAAATTTTCTTTTTCATAATTTTTAATATTTTTATAAAAAGAATTGTATTCGCCATTATCTTTAATAAGCGCAAAACAGTTTGTCCAATCATAACATTCCTTATAATTTGACGTTATATATATTTGCAAATCTTCCACACTTCTAGTTGAGTTTAAAAGATTAATCATTGTATCATAAGCATTTTCTCGACATTGATAATGAAATTCTTGATCTTTTAAATGCAAGATGTGATCATTTTCTAAAATTGATGTAGGAATCTGATTCGAAATCTTAGGTAAATAATATGTTATGCCATGAATTCTATCTCTTCCTCTAAAACTTAAACTTTTTGAAAGGATAAATGCGATTTGATCTTCCACTTCCAATAAATCTTTTTTATATTTATTTTCATAATGAAAACTAAAATCAATGTCACTGTATAAAAGATTCGTATTTCTTGCAAGGCTTCCTGTTGATAAAATCATATACTTGATTTTATCAAATTCTTTATATTCTTGTAGAATTGATTCTAAAATATTGAGAATAACATTTTTATGCAGATTCATTAATTCTTTCATTTCACTTTTTTTATAGCTTCGAAATAATATTTCATATCGTGTATATATTTCTTTCATAGCTTGATTATAATATTTTTTTTGTTTTTCTATTAGGTTATTAAATTCTTGTAGTGTTTTCATTTTTCATCATTCTTTTCAATCTTAAATTTTCTTTTTTCGAATTATTCTTTTTGCTCCCGTCGTGACTGCGTAAGATTCCCACTCTCCTTTTATGTGAATTTTTTCATCAGTAATAATTTGAACTGTATCCCCATTTTGAAGTTTGTAATTTAAAGGAACAAAGACGCCATTTACTCTTGCCCCAGACATTTTTTCTAATAATTCACTGTGAATCATGTATGCAAAGTCGATTGGGGTTGCGCCTTCTGGTAAATCAAACATATCGCCACTTGGTGTATATAGATGTATAATATTTTTATTAAAAACTTCATATCTTACTTGTTGAACAAATTTTTGATTATCTTTAATAACCTCATCAATTGTTTTCAAGGAGTTGAAGAATCTTTTCTTTCGTAATTCTTCTCGCATTTTTGTTGAAGCAGTTTCTCTATCATAATACCAGAAAGCTGCATATCCGCCATTAGCAAAACGATTCATTCTTTCCGTTTTTAGTTGAATTTGAATAGTTGAATTATTCTCTCCTTGTATTCCTAAGTGTAGAGATTGATATAAATTTTCTTTTGGTCTTACAATAAAGTCTCGCGTGTCTTCTTCTATAATTTGAAAGTTAGAACGTATACTATCAAATACGCTGTAACACTGATTGATATTTTTTAAGATCAATTTTAAAGCAAGTAAATCATGAATGTTAGTAAGTTGTTTTCCTTTTCGTATTTTTTGGTAAAGTTGATAATTGTTTTTTATTCGAAATTGAATCTCTCCAGTAATATTTTGTATTTTTAATATTTTATGCAGTTCGTTTTTTAAAGATTCTATTTCTGATTTTTTCTCTTCTTGAAGTCGTGATCTTATTTCTTCGACACGTTTGTATTCATCTGGTGCTAGACATTGGAAAGCTAAGTTTGATAATTCATTTTCAAATTTTGAAGCGCCAAGAAAATGACTAATTGGTACCTGTGTATCTAGAGCTTCTAAAGAATTTTCAATTTGTTTCAATCTTTTTCTCTTGTATTGTATGGTTCGCATATTGTGTAATTTATCAGCAAGTTTTATAAGATTACATCTTGGCTCAAAAAGCAAAATACTGTTCATTTTTCTTTCGTTTGCATATTTTATACTTTGCTTTGTAGCTAATTTAAGACCTTTTAATTTTGTAACTCCGTCTACTAGAATACTAGTTGGATGATTAAAGTAATTTGCTATGTCTTCTTTTGTGAATTCAGTGTCTTCAATTACATCATGAAGAAGGGCTCCACATAGTGTATCAACATCAGCATAGTATTCTACTAAAATAAGCGCGGTTGATAATGGATGAACAATATACGGCTCGCCGCTTTCTCGTTTCACATGACGATGCAAATACTCCGCCATTTCATATGCACGTCTTGCCGCTTCTATTTCTCCCAGCTTATAATTTCTTAATTGCATTTCCACTTCTAATGCTTTAAAATTCATAATCTTACACTCCTATCTCTTTAAGAAAAAAGACATTCTAAAATAATTAGATGTCTTTTTCAAAAATTATCTTGTGTCATGTAAAAAGATTGCGCTATTTTACTTTTTTGCAAACCCCCGAGTAAAATTTTTCTTCTCATACACATAACCCTTTCAAATAATTTTAAATAAATTACCACTAAACATGGCCCTTTGTCAATATGTTTAGGAATAATTTTGTTTTTCTCTCATAAAATATAAAAGAAGTATGTTTTTTTGATTTGACACTTTTGCTGAAATATAGTATATTTATAACACATGGAGCCGTAGCCAAGTGGCTAAGGCGTGGGTCTGCAACACCCTGATCACCAGTTCGAATCTGGTCGGCTCCTCCACATTGATATTCAGTCGAACATTTTAGTTCGATTTTTCTTTTAAAATAAATATAATTTACTTTTTTATGGTGAATAAACGAATTGATAAACTTTTAGCAATGATGTATTATAATATTGGGTGATAGAAATGAAAATAGATAACTTTTATTTTATAGTAAATAACATAGAAAAATCTATACAATTTTATAGTCAACTTTTAAACGAAGAACCATCTAATATCAAAGAAAATCGATGGGCAGATTGGAATAATACGAAAAATCAAATTTATTTTGGTATTATTAGTGCTGAAG
>CAQRXS010000055.1 GCA_948874605.1 uncultured Bacilli bacterium
CGCATTTTAAAATGGCCTATATTAGTTTAGTTGAAAGAGGAGACTGTAATATTACTTCTCGAAATATTGATGAAATTGCTGGTGCTCTTAAAATACCTCCAAAACTTCTATTTGAAGAAGATACAGCGATTTTGGCTAAGTCTTTGCCTCCTAGGGTGGATATGTATAAGGAAATGCAGGCTAAATTAGATAATAAGGAATAATGGATTATACAAGATTGTATAATTTTTTTGATTGTAATAAAAATATATATTTGATAAAATTGAGATAGAAAAAATACAAAGGAGGTCCTCGAGAATGAAAAATTTAGGGGGGGGGGTTGTTTAGACAATCTCCAAAGAAAATAATAGGAATAAGTATAATTTTGATAGTAATAATTACACTGTCATTTATAAATATAAAAAATAGAAATGAAATATTGCAAACGGAAGCAGAAAAAGAAACATTATTTGCGATTTATATAGATGGAGAAAAAGCCAGTCAATTACCAAGCAAAAAAGAAGGATATGTTTTTGATGAAGAAAAAAGCTTTTGTAGTAATAATGTAAATATTAATTGGAGTTATCTATTGTGGACAGCAAATATAGATTTTGCAAATTACAAAATAGAAAATAAAGAAAAAACATTTTGTAATCTGTACTTTAAAAAGGAAGAATACAAGTTTGAATATACAGGTAGTGAGCAAGAATTTAATGTGCCAAAAGATGGATATTATCAAATAGAACTTTGGGGAGCAAGTGCAAATAATACAGAAAAGCGCAATGGAGCAGGAGCTTACACCTCTGGGATAATTAATTTAGAAAAAGAAGAAATAATGTATATATATGTTGGTGGAATGAAAGGGTATAATGGTGGTGGCATCCAAAAGCCAACAGAATCACATATGGCGAACGAGGGTTGTGGAGGCGGAGCAACAGATATTCGTTTAAAAAATGGATTATGGAATAATTCTGTAGGCCTTTCATCAAGAATTATGGTAGCAGCAGGTGGTGGAAGTTTGAGTCATGGTGGAGATGGTGGACCAGGAGGTACACTGAGAGGAATGGACGGAATTCCTACGACGGATCCTTCATATACTGGTGCTAATTCGTGTGGTTATGGTGGAACTCAAATAGCAGGCGGAGCAAAAGGATATCATAATTTTTCATCTTCAACAACTTTACCAACTGCTGGCTCATTTGGGATTGGCGGAAAGGGCGAGAATTATTATGGAGGCTCTGGAGGTGGTGGCTATTATGGAGGAGGCGGTGCCGGAATTAACTTAGGTGGAAAAGCAGCAGGAGGAGGAGGCTCCTCTTATATGTCGGGATATCCAGGGTGCATAGCAATCCAATCTGAAACAAATCAAGTACCAAAAGTGCAAGTTTATTCAAAAATAGAAGATTCTTACCATTATAGCGGAAAAATATTTACAGAAGGAATAATGATTGCTGGAAATGCAGAGATGCCAAACTATAACAATAATCAAGAAAAAATGATTGGCAACAGAGGAAATGGATATGCTAGGGTGACATATTTAGGTAGATAAAAAATCTATCTTTTTTTGATTGTAATAGAAATATATATTTGATAAAATTGAAATAGAAAAAATACAAAGGAGGCCCTCGAGATGAAAAATTTAGGGGGGGGGGTTGCTTAGACAATCTCCAAAGAAAATAATAGGAATAAGTATAACTATAATATTTGTAATAACAATGGCATCAATGAATATAAAAAGTAGAAATGAAGTATTACAAAATGAAACAGATAAGGAAACATTATTTGCAGTTTATATAGATGGAGAAAAAGTCAATCAATTACCAAGTAAAGAAGACAGATACGTTTTTGATGAAGAAAAAAGTTTTTGTAATAATGGGATAAGTATTAGTTGGAGCTATAAGCAATGGACAGCGAATATAGATTTTACAGATTACAAAATCCAAAATAAAGAAAGAACTTATTGTAACCTATATTTTAAAAAACAAGAACAATATCAATTCATGTATACAGGTAGTGAGCAAGAATTTATTGTGCCTAAAGATGGATATTATCAAATTGAGCTTTGGGGAGCAGGAAGTCTTGGACGCGGTGCTTATACTTCGGGAGTAATAGAATTACAAAAAAGTGAGAAGATATATTTTTATATAGGAGAAGCAGCTTATGTTTATAATGGAATAGATATGGATTATTTACAAAAATATAATATTATTTTCAATAATGGTACACGATTTGTAAATGTAAATTCAGTTATGCGAACCAGAGCAGGAGATGGAGCAACAGATATTCGCTTAGTAAACGGATCGTGGAATTCTTTTGAAAGTTTGAAAAGCCGTATTATGGTCGCTGCAGGATCTGGAGGTTATTATTTAGGAGGCGCAGGTGGCGGCTTAGTAGGATATTCTGGTACTTCTAATTCATCTGGATCAATACTAGGCGTTGGAGGTGGTCAACTGCTTGCTGGAAGCTCGTCTGGTGGATTTGGGTATGGTGCTCAAGGGAATGCAACCCGAAGTACTGATGAAGCTGGCTGTGGAGGAAGCGGCTATTATGGTGGTGGCGCTGGATATCATTATGAATATAGTGCTGGAGGTGGAGGAGGTTCTTCATTTATATCAGGCCATAATGGATGTGATGCGATAAAAGAAGAATCTACTGCAAATAATATAATTCATACTGGACAGCCAAATCACTATTCTGAATATATTTTTGAAAGTACAAAAATGATAGATGGTAAGGGTTATTCTTGGACTAGTACAAAGCAAAATCAAGAAGCAATGCCAAATCCTAAAGGTGGTTATTACAATTTAGGTGTAGGGCATACAGGAAATGGCTATGCACGAGTCACATATTTAGGTAGATAAAGTTATACATATAAGTATAATTTTTTTGTTTTTAAATGTTACTTGTTTTTTTGAGTTCTTTTGCTATAATAATAGTGCAATTTGGAGTGTGGTATAATGAAAAAGATATTTATTATATGTTTGGTTTTCATTTCTTTTCTACCAAATGTGGTGTGTGCATTGGGAAATTATGAAACAAATAATTTAGAGGAAACTTTGAAAACAGAAAATATTTCATCTAATTTAAAAAATTATTCAGAAACAGAAGATCAAGCAATTATTTACATGTTCCGTGGTAATGGCTGTGCTTTTTGCCGACGATTTCTTACTTTCTTAGAGAGTATTGTTCCAGAATATGGAAAGTACTTTAAGTTAGTTTCTTTTGAAATTTATGATAATAAAAAAAATTCAAAGCTCATGAATGACATTGCTGAGTTTTTAGAAACAAGTGCCGAAGGTGTTCCATTTATTATTATTGGAGATCAGGTTTTCCCTGGGTATGATTCTAGTTATGATGAAAGAATTAAAGCTGCTATAAAAAAACAATATGATAGCAAGAACAGTTACGACGTCATGGCCGAATATGAGAATTATTTGGAAGAGTCCAAACTTCAACCTACGGTAAAAGAATCTGATACTAAAGTAGTTGTGATTTTTAATTTAGTATTTGTATTGTTATCAACATTCGTACTTCTTCTTTATCAAAATCATTGTAATTCAAAGGTTGTATCTGAACTTCAAGATTTAAAAGCAGAAGTTAGAAATCTAAAAAAGAATGGGTAAAACCGTTCCTTTTTTGAAGGAGGATTTATGATACTATTTGCAAGTGGTAGAACAGATATTGTAGCAAAGTATTCGAAATGGTTTTTAAAACGTTACAAGGAAGGTTTTGTTGATACAAGGAATCCATTTAACCCTAAACTCGTTAGTAGAATTTATTTTGAGGATGTTGATGCAATTGTATTTTGTACAAAAAATCCTATTCCTATTTTAAACGATTTAAGAAAGATTCAAAAGCCTATTATTTTTCAGATAACATTAACTCCTTATCAACAAGATATTGAGCCTGGCGTTATGAATAAGAGAGATATTATAGAAGCTATTCAAAAACTTTCCAAAATAATTCCTAAAGAAAATATTTTTTTGCGTTATGATCCAATATTTGTGAATGAAAAATATACTTTAGAATATCATTGTAAAGCGTTTGATAGAATGTGTAATCTTTTGAATGGTTATGTCAAGCACGTTATTATTTCTTTTTTAGATGATTATAAAAATGTTCGGAAGAATGCTCAAGTTTTACATTCTCAAGTGTTAAAAAATGATGATTATGAGTTTCTTGGTAAAAGTTTTTTTCAAAGTGCAAATAAAAATGATATGAGTATCCAAACATGTTATGAAGAACAGGATTTAGTGATGTATGGTTTTATTAAAGATGTGTGTGTTTCAAAAAAATTAATATTTGATTTAGTTGGCAAGGAGTACAAAACTTGGAAAGCACGTGATTGTGGTTGTGTAGAGTTGGTGGATATCGGTTCGTATAATACATGTCAACATTTTTGTAAATATTGTTATGCAAACTATGATGAATGTAAAGTGAGTCAAAATGCTAAAAAACATGATGAGGATTCATCTCTTTTGATAGGAAATATTCAAGCGGATGATAAAGTTGTTAGACGTAAGTAAATGTGAGTAAAGAAGCTTAGAATGAACAATCCTTAACAATATTTTGGCACTTAATTATAAAAAGAACGACGAAGTCTTAAATTAGACGAATTTTGATTGTCTAATATTTTTAATATTTGTTCTTGAGTAAACTTACTAGGAAATGGAACAATTTTATTTTCTTCATCAAAATACTGTTTAATTGTTTCAATAATCCATAATTGATTTTGATACTTACTAGAAGTGCGTGATAAAGAACATATTTTTTGTAAACAACTTCTTACTTGGCAAATCTCTTTTTGACTCATGTTAAGTCTTAAAATAGGGCAATTACTTTTATCCAATACTTTTGTTAATTTTGACTTTATTTCATCAAAATATGGGTTTGGAACCAAATGATTTTTAAACGCAACATGGTTAGGATTTAAAGTCAAATCGCAAAAGATATCATCAAGAAAATAATAGTATCCTAATACAAAGAAAGATGGAACAACGCCATAAGTAACTTTATCTAAAAAACTAGTATCTTCGTTATAAATAATAGAATCATAGTTAGGAATACCTAGGAACATATCATCATTTTGTGAATTTCGTAATATTCTTGGAATTGTTAAGATAAGAGTAACGCTACATTCCATCCACTGATAAGTTTGCAAATGATATTTAATTTGTTGTAAATTTCTTTGGTCATCTAAGTTTCCTAAAAATTTAACAGTTCGATGAATATTTCGGGGTCTAGAGCTAGAATCTTGGTTTTGTAAACCTTCTAACATAATATTCGCTGCTCTTTCTAAAGAATTTTCAAGAGTAGGCTTTTTTGCATCATAAGTTCCATGGAGTCCTAAAACATATTCTTGATTACAAATGCTCCAAGCTATTTTGTATAAATTACTTTTTTTTTACTTTCATACTAATTCACTTCTTTATTTCATTTTTCTGTATATTCTAACACAGAGCATATGCAAAATCTACAATTTTACGATTATTGCTGGAAATGATTCTACTATATAATCCATTCGGGATATCTTTTTAATAAAAATTAGTCAAATAAAAAATATTGTTTAAAACTGGAATTTATTAATTAAAAGTCTAAATTTTTTCTTATTTATTTGTATTCATGAACCCATAACTTTCTTTTACATTTATTTATTTTTGACATATACATTTTTTTCTGACTGTGGTATTATAATGATTATAAGGAGGAGTATTTATGCCAGTTTGGTTAATTGTTATCATTGCAATTGTTGTTGTAATAGTTTTCTATGTATTTACAACTTATAATAAGTTAATAACTTTAAGAAATCGTGTTAGAGATCAATGGAGTCAAATTGATGTTCAATTAAAAAGACGTTTTGATTTAATTCCTAATTTAGTAAATACTATTAAAGGGTATACTAAGCATGAAAGTGAAACTTTAGAAAAAGTTATTCAAGCACGTAATACTTATGTTTCAGCAACAACACCTGAAGATAAGATGCAAGCAAATGGAGAATTATCTGGTGTTTTAACAAAATTATTTGCTTTATCAGAAAGCTATCCTGATTTAAAGGCTAATACAAATTTTATTGAATTACAAAGTGAATTAAAGGATACAGAAAATAAAATTGCTATTGCTAGACAATTTTATAATGATACTGTTTTATCTTATAATAATAAGGTAGAGATGGTACCATCTAATATTGTTGCTGGATTATTTCATTTTAAAACTATGGATTTTTTTAAAGCAATGGAAAATGAACGTGAAAACGTTAAAGTTGAATTTTAAGCTTACTTTAGAGTAAGCTTTCTTTTAAAAGAGGTGTGATATGAGAAAATTTTGTTTTTTCTTTTTGTTATTCTGTATTCCTTTTTTTGTTTCTGCTAAAGTAGATTATACTGTAGAAAATGTCGTAGTAGATGCGCAGATATTAGAAAATGGAGATATGCATGTTAAAGAATTGATTGTTTTGGATGGAACATTTCATGGGTATATTCGAGATATTACATATGAAAATAATAAACTTACTTTCAATACTCCTCCAAGTTTTTCTCAAGATGCAATTTATAATGCAACAGATATTACGGATATGAAAGTTTTTGCTAAGAAATTGGAAACGAAAGCTAGCTATGATACTTTTGATGAAGATTTTTCTTCTCTTTCTTTAACGTATTCTTCGTCTGATTCAAATGGTATTTATAAGAAATCTTCGATAAAAAATGGTTATTCTTATAAGATGTATTATAGTAGTGATGAGGAACAAGTAGCTTTTTATCTAGACTATATTGTAAAAGATGTTGTTGTTTCTTTTATAGATACGGCAGATTTTTATTGGACCTTTATTGGAGATGCTTTTGATGATGAAATTCAGGATATTAAAATCCGTGTGACTTTACCTTTTGAAGATGATGATATGAGAGTCTGGGGACATGGAGATTTAAATGCCAATGTTCAAATTTTAGATTCTAAAACTGTTGAGGCTACTGCTCATCAAGTATATCCAAATAGTCCGCTTGATATTCGTCTTACTTTTGATAATAAGTTATTGAATGATGTTTCTAAACAAAGTTCTGTTGCTGCTTTAGAAGGTATCCTTACAGTGGAAGAAAAGCGAGCAAGAGAAGCGAATGCTTTAAGAAAAAAAGCAAAAATAGCTACTTTTATTGTTCGTGGGGCAAGTGCTATTTATTTAATCGGTTTAATTTCTTACTTTATTTATGCAAATAAGAAATATTTTAAAAAGTTGAAACCAGAATTTCAGTTGGAATATAATCGTGAATTTATTGATGATTATAATGTTGAAGTAATAGATTATTTAATGAAAAATACAGTTAGTGAAAATGCAATGTCCGCGTCGATATTGAATCTTGTTTATAAAAAAAATATTAAGGTTGATGAGATTACTTCAGAAAAAGAAAAAAAGAAAGTATACCAATTTACTTTGATAAATCGGGATGGTATTAATCATTCAGAAGAAAAGCTTATTCAATTTCTTTTTGAGAAAGTTGGCAAGGGAGAGACTTTTACAACAAAAGAATTGGAAAGTTATGCATCCTCTACTAAAACCTATATAACATTTAGTAATACTTATACTTCTTGGAAACAAAGTGTAATAGAGGATGGAAAAAGAGAAAAATTTTTTGCAGATGTAAAAGAGCCTGTAAGTGTTTCCTTCATTTTTTTAGGACTTTGTATTCTTTTGATTTTTGTTAATATGGCTTTTAATGTTTTTTCTGTATCCCCATGGATATGTATGGCTTTTTCGGTGTTTTTTCTGTTCTATTGTGCGTTTAAAAATCCAAAAACCCAAAAAGGAGTAGAGCATTATGCAAGGTGGAAAGCTTTTCAAAAATTTTTGAATGATTTTGGAAATTTTAAAGTGAAAGAATTGCCAGAAATTGCATTATGGGAAAGATACTTGGTTTATGCAACTGTATTTGGGCTTGCTAAGAAAGTTGAGAAAGCTATGAGTGTAAAAATACATGAACTTGGTATTGACCAATCTAGTATATACTATCCTACTTGGATTGATTATTCTTTTGCTAATTCGATTAGCCATAGTATTAATCAAAGTTTTTCTTCAAATCGCACGACTTATTCGAGATTGTCATCTAGTAGTTTCTCTTCTGGCTCAGGAGGCGGCGGAGGCTTTTCTTCTGGTGGCGGCTTCGGTGGCGGAGGCGGCGGAGGACGAGGTTTTTAATCTCGTTTTTTGTTTTACATTGTTGTAGAAAATAAGTTGTAATAATCGTGTAATTGTAAATTGAAGTGTTTAAGTGGATTATTTTTTAGATAATTTTTATATTTCAATTATATTACATTCTGTGGTGGCGATGGTTGTTGTGTAACAAAGTATGTATAACGATTAAAGCCAAATAATTTATTTTATATAAACATAAACATCGGTAATCGATTTCTAATTACCGATGTTTATGCTATAATGATGTTGTAAGGAAGTGATGATATGCAAAAATTTAGAGATTATATCTATTGTGATGATAATAGAATTAATTCTTATATTAGTCAAATACCTGAATTAAATAAAATTATAAATTCAACAAGTTATGAAACAGAGACAGAAGTAGAAGGTGGTTTAGATATTAAATTAGCTAAAACTGGAACAACTTTAAAAGAGAAAAACTCTACAAGCTATACTATGAAGTTATCATCATTGGAGCAAATCGTAAATTGGACTTTTGATGAAAAAAATGCAATTAATTATAATTGTGAAAGTCTTGATAATGAAGACAAAGATAAATTAATAGTTCTTAATGGTAAAATGTTAATGCCAGAGATGAGCGAAAATATTGAAATGATTAATACTATTGCTAGAAATACTTCTTGGTTTGATGTAGTTGCAATATCAGATGAAGATAAGAAAACTATGTCATACATCAAAGAAAGCGATAATGTTCCAATATTATTAGAACTTGATTCGGATTACATTTTTAATTGCAATTTAAGAAAAGATTGTATAATTGGAAATAAAGACGATCTTTACGATAATATTGATAATGAAATAACTATAATAGGTAGAAT
>CAQRXS010000056.1 GCA_948874605.1 uncultured Bacilli bacterium
TCTTCCTTTGCTACTCAAATTGACTTTTTTACTTAGTTTTCAAAGATCGTTTTCTACACTTTTTTGTCAAGTGCAATATGAGTTTATCAAATATATTTTTCTTTGTCAACGGTTTTTTTGACATTTTTTTGATTTTTTTTTACAAATTTAATGTAAAATATTTTTTACGCTTTTTCTTTTATTATTTTCTTAAGAAGAAACTAGCTTTTTCGTTCTTTTCGCTATAATTTTATTTTGAGTTTTTTCAATATTTACAGTCATTAATTTTTTTACAATATGGTATTTCTTTTAAATAAAAAAATGTAAACTTTGATGTTAATACATTTTTTATTCTATTTCTAAAAAATCAATTTAATTATTCATCCATACTCTTTTTATATTTAAATAGCGCTGAAGGTCTATGTCCACCTCCCGTTTGCATTTTGGATGTTTTTTCTACTTTGCTTGCTATAATTCTTCGGAAAGCTGGGTCTAATAATTTCTTACCTAAAATCACTTCGTAAACTTGTTGTAATTCTCCTAATGTAAAATACTCAGGCATCATATTAAAAACAATATCAGTATATTCTAACTTATTTTTAAGTCTTGAAATGCCATATGCAATAACCATAGGATGATCAAATGCTAATTTCTCATTCTCTAAAATAACATATTTATATTTGTCGGTTGTTTTTTCTTTTAAAGTTTTACCTATTTTACATTTTATTTGTTCGGTTCCGTTATCTAGGGTTATATTTATTTCTTTTTTATCTTCTAAAACTAAAACGTTAAACCACGAAGCATTTTTTGCAATTTTATCATTCAATTTATTCTTATCTATTAAGGCCATGTACGATGTAGAAACAATTCTCATTCTTGGATCTCTTGTAGGTTCACCAAATGTATATAATTGTTCTAAGTATATATCATGTATATTTGTTTCATCCGCTAATATTCTTTTGGCTGAATCCTCAATATCTTCTTTTATTCCCACAAAGCCACCAGGTAAACACCATTTATCTTTAAAAGGATAATTTTCTCTTTTTACCAAAAGAACACTAAAATATTTTTTGTTTAGTTTTCGATAATTCGCTTGCGTTTCACTGGAAACACTGAATATTAAAATATCCGTAGTCATTGATAGTTTTTCAAATACACTAGAATCATAATCTTTTAAAAATTCTTCTTCTGATTTATACGCTTTCATAAATACTCCTTGTTTCTCTTTATAATAATTTGATTCTAACATAAAACCTACTCATTTTCAATTTCTAACATTATTTATAAAGTTGATTTTGTTCAATATATTCTACTATTTGAGAATCTATATCTACAATATCCGTTAACTTTTTGAAATCATTTCTTATTTTTGTTGAAGATATTTTTTGAGGTGAAATTTCACTTAATATTATATTATTTGTTTTTAAAGCATTTATAATATCTTTTACATTATCATTGTCTCTTTTAATAACTAGTATTTTGTATGTATTTAAAATATATTTATAGTTTTTCCAAGTTGTTATTTCTTTTAAATTGTCACTACCGCATATAAAATAAATTTCATCGTTGGGATAGATACTTTTAAAATAATCTAATGTTTGATAGGTATAAGTAAGAATATTTTTTACTTCATAGTCTGATACAAATAAGTTTTTATTATTTTTAGTCATTAATTCTAACATTTCTAAACGATATTTCACATCGATTAACTCTTTTTTTTGATATTTATTTCCAGTTGGTACATAAATTATTTGGTCTACATAACTTTTTTGAATTAATTTTAAAGCTATCTTCTTATGCATTTTATGAGGCGGATTAAATGAGCCTCCAAATATTCCTATTTTCATACTATTTATTCCGTACTAGCTTATTTAAAATTATTTCTTTATCTTCAAATATTGTTTTTAATGATTCTTTTTTATGTAAAGTATTTATAATATTTGCAAGCCTTTTTGCACAATCTACTTCTTCATACCAAGGTTCATTTTTTATTAAATTTGGAACATAGGATAGATTTGTAGAATATAGTTTATCAAATAATCCACTTTTATATGCTTCAATAAATTTTTGAGGTCCTTCTGTTAAAAGAGCAAACGTTGATACTAAATATACTTTTTTGGCCCCGTGATTTTTTAAGTATTCTGCTACTTCAATCATAGATGAGCCACTGGCTATCATGTCATCTACGACAATAATATCTTTTCCTTTTACATCAGCTCCTAAGTATACATGTTCTACAATAGGATTTTTACCATTGACTACTTGGCTTAAATCTCTTCTTTTGTAAAAAACACCAACATCACAATTTAATATTTCAGCATAGTATCTAGCTCTTTCCATAGCTCCCATATCAGGACTTATAATCAACAAGTTATCTATATCTTCTTTTTCTATTAATCTATTTAAAATATCGTGAGCAACGTAAAAATTCTCGAAAGGTAGATTTGGTATAGCATTCGCGACATTTGGATCATGAGCATCAAAGGTCACTATATGATTTACTCCTAGGGCTTCTAGTTCTTTTAGAGCGATAGCGCAATCAAGTGATTCTTTTCCTTTTCTTCTATGTTGTCTTGATTCATACAACAAGGGCATTATTAAAGTAATTTTAGAAGCATATCCACTAATTGCAGATATTACTCTTTTAATATCTTGAAAATGTTCATCTGGTGCCATGTGATGAGTGAATCCGTGCATATCATAAGTAATATTATAGTTTCCAATGTCACTTAAAATATAAATATCTTTATCTCTTATTGTATCATTTATTTTTATTTTTCCTTCACCATTGGAAAACCTATCTCTTTTAATTGGAATAAGATAAGATTTATCTTTTTTATTTAATTCTTTTATATATGCATTCGTTTTTTCTCCCAAGTCTTTGATATTATCAAGCACTATTAGTTTTAAATCGTTCATTAATCATTCATTCCTTTTTTCTATAAGTTGCTGTATTAAATTTATGTAAGTTATTTTGATGTAATTTTTCTATTTTGTCTCTTGTTTCTTTCTTTGTATTTTTTCCATTATTTTCTATTACATCTGCGATTTCATTATATTTTACACCTAATTTTTCTTCATCAGATATACCACTTAGTCCATCATCTGGCATTTTATTTACAATATGTTCTGGTACACCGATTACTTGTCCTACTTCGATTACTTGTTCTACTGTGAGATCTGCAAGTATTTGAATATCTGCTACATTATCTCCACCTTTTGTAAAGTATCCAACATATATCTCACATTTATTACTTGTTCCAGGTACAATATATCCTCCGTTATTCGCTTTACTTAAGTAAGCTGCATAATAATATAATGTTGAAGTCCTAAGACGTGGTTTTATATTAATATTCGCATCTTTTAAATTTATTTCATTTGGATTATTTATATTTTTAAATTGACCAACATAGTTATCATAAATATTTGTTAAATCAAATTCTTTTAATTCAAAACCAAAATGTTCTGATAATTCTATCGCATTTTGTTTATCCTCTTCTTTTGAATGGCATGGCATCCAAATTCCGATTACATTTTCATTTCCTAAGGCTTTGGTGAATAATCCTGCTACTACTGCAGAGTCTTTACCTCCACTAATTCCAATTACAGCTCCTTTTAAGTTATTTTTTTTATAGTATTCTCTTATGAATTCAATAATTTCGTTTGCAGTTTTTTCTGCTTTAAACATAATTTATTCCTTCTTTCTAATTTTTCTTTATTAGATTTAATCCTTTTTCTATGGCATAAGCTGAATTTAAATTTTTGATATATCCATTATTTATTAGCCAGATGAGTTCATCCGTGTTAACTAATATATACTTAATAAATTCTCCAACATCTAAATTTTGTTTTTTTACTTTTTTGCATTGTGTTGCTAAAAAATAATGATTGTATGCTGAGGAGCATCCTTGATCTTGATAGAAACTTCCAAGTGAGATTAAGTCTCGCGCTTTATATCCTGTTTCTTCTAGTAGTTCTCTTTTAGCGGCTATACTTGGCGTCTCGTTTGTTTCAATATATCCTGCTGGAAGGCCAATATCGACGGTTTCTTTAGTTAAAACTCGTGGCTCTATCGCTAATATAAATTCATTTTCTTCTGTCATAGCAAGTACAATGGCCGCACTACCGTCTAAATTTCCTTTTAACAATTTTTCTCTCTTGATTTTATGACCATTATTTAACCAGCAATTATAAGATTCGATGCTTAGAAAACTATTTTTTGTGTCTGTTCTTTCTATTTTTGTTGTTTTTAGTTCATTCAAATATTTTTTTATTTGATCTATCTTGTATTTTCTCATATTATCTCTTTTTAGTTAAACTTCTCGCTTTCATAATCATATCATTTTTAAAGTTAATGTATTCTTCTGTACCATCTACATAGTATGTATGAGGCATTTGTGTTCTTTTGATTTCATCGTACAATGTCATCATTTGATCATTACAATATTTTTGTTTTATTTTTATTTCAGGATCGTCATATACAAGTTCACCATTTTTAAATATTGGTTTTTGAAGTTCAATTAATTCAAAATTATTGAGTGTAGTTCTTTTTAAATAATCAGTGACACTGATAACTGTTAAATCTCTTTTATTTAATTTTTCATCTCTTCTTGTCATGATGTCAGCAATAGCGTATCCAGTTTGCTTATCATAAGCGCGATATAATTTTTTGTAATCTGGATTTACAATTTTTATAGTGTCGTTACTTAATTTTATTTTAGGCACCCAATTACCATTTTCATTTAGAGCAACTTCTTTATAGACACAACCCATTCTTCCTTCTGGCTTCGATATATTATCGCCTACTCCTAAGCTATCAAATTTTGCACCTTGTGCGATTAAAGATTCTATTGTTTCAGCAGTAAGTCCATTACTTAGACATATTTTTGCTTGTGGGAAGCCAGCATTATCTAGCATTTTTCTTGCTTCTTTTGAAAGGTATGCTAAGTCTCCAGAGTCGATACGAATGCCAATATTATTTATGTTCATGCCATTTTCTTTCATATATTTAAATACTTTTATTGCATTTGGAACACCGCTTTTTAAAGTATCTACAGTATCAACGAGTAACATGCAATTATTTGGATAAACTTTCGCATAACTTAGAAATGCGTCATATTCACTAGGATAAGATTCTATCCAGCTGTGTGCTTGAGTTCCCAATGCCTTCATATTTAACATGTCTGCTGCAATGATATTACTTGTTCCCATGCAGCCGGCCATAATACCATATATAGAAGCATCAATTGCCGCTTCAGGGCCGTCTGCTCTTCTTGAACCAAACTCCATAATTCCGATATTTTTTGGAGTCGCTTCAACAATTCGTCTTGCTCCTGTTGTATGTTCCATAGCACCATTAATGATTGATAATATAGCCGTTTCAACAATTTGAGCCTCTATAAGAGGTGCTTTTACCGTAAGAAGTGGCTCATTTGGAAATACAGGAGTTCCATCTGGAATCGCATAAATATCTCCTGTAAATTTAAATCCCTTTAAGTAATTTATAAATTCTTTAGGATATCCTTTTCTTCTAAAATAGTCTAATGCTCTTTCGTCAAATTTTAAATTTTGGATATAAGGAATTATTTTATCTAATCCTGCCATTACAGCATATCCTCCATTATTTGGTATTTTTCGAAAAAACACATCAAATACAGCTTCATTCTTTTGTTTCCCATTCATCAAATAGCCATTTGCCATTGTCATTTCATATTCATCTGTCATAGTAGTATAATTTCTTGGTAATCTTTCATATCCATTATATATTTTCATTTTAATTTCCTTCTTTCTTATTATCACTTTGTTAATATCAAAACTTAAAAATTTTTTCTTTTTAACCCTAATGACATTTCTTTTTCTTCTAATTCTTCATAGCTTTCAACAACATTAATTCCTGCTTGTGCCATAACTTTATATGCTATATTTAACCATTCCTCCCTATTGTGACCAGGAGCATCAAATGTATCAATAGCATTTTTAACTACAAATAATTGAGTCTTTTTATTTATTTGGTCTAAGTATCTTGCATAGGTTCTTGCAAAATCCATAACACAAAGATCTGCACATACTCCTTCAAAAATTATTTCTTTTAATGAAGTTAATCTTTGAATGTCTTCTCTTATGTTTGTTACTAGCATTCCATTGATGCAGTTTTTATAATAAGTGTTTGTATTAATTTTTGTTTGTTCTGGTAAGAGCTCAGGCACTAATTCTGATTCTGGTGTACCGATAATACAGTGTTTTGGATAACTTTCAAATTCTAGAGCATCTTCATTATGACCTTCTAAAATAAAGTTAATTTGGCCATTTTCTTTTCTTACTTTTTCAATCATTTTTAATTGCTCAGGTATTAAAGTATTATAGGCTGGATTTGCCATAGACCCAAAGTTAACAAATCCATTATTCATATCAATAATGTACAATGCCTTTTCTACTTCACTAGGCTTTAATATTTGTTCTTTTTTTGATTTCAACACTGATTGTTGATAATTTACATTTTCCATATAATTTCCTTCTTTCTTTTTTGTTTTTATCTTTTTGCTAATAACAGCAAGATAAAATTTTACAAGCTTTTTTCTGCTTGTTATTAATATTTTATGAAAAACAAATGGATTTGTCAACTATTTTTTGATATATGTTGATATAAAATAAGAATAATCTATTTTTAACCTTTAATTTATATATACTTTTATACGAAAAAAAAAGAAGAAATTTTATTCCTTCACTCTTACATATTCTTTTCCATTTTTCAAAGTTCTTACAATTTTTCCATTATTTATTAAATTTTCAATTAAATATTTATATAATAAATCATTTGCATCATTAACGATTTTATGGCCCATAAGCATGGCTATTAAATGATATAGTGAAACTTCTCCCATTTTTTTTAAGACGTTTAAGATTTCTTTGTCAAAATAATTTATTGGTACGCTTAAAACTTTTCCATTCACTATATATCTTAATTTTGAATTTTCGTTTACTAATCGCTTCCATTCATCAGCATAATATTCAATTTCTTTTTCACTTAAAATATGTTCTCTTTTAAGCAGTTCTGGTATTTCACTACCATCCATCATATCAATTGATAAACAATGGTAATTAAATTCTTCTGAAAAAATGACAGATATTTTTTTATTTTTAATTTTTGAACAAAGATAAAGTAGTAAACAATAATCATCGCAATTTAGGTGGCTTGACCATATACGAATCAAATCTATATCTTTCATATTTTCTTCTAATAAGTTCATTTCCAATTTAAAGTCATATCCATTCTCAAAAGGAATATATTCTCTTGAACCGTATAACTCTTTTAATGAAGCCCTCGAATAATTTTCTACTTCATGTAGATCACCAAATGATAGTTGTAATGGTAAGTTTAATTTAAATTATTGATTTTCGCCGCTTTTAAACAACCTGATGCTGCATCGCCATGAACTATATCAATAATTTTTGATTTAGAACCATTAAAATTTTTCATATATAACATTTCTTCCATTGAGTCCTCCAAAATATATATTTTGCGTGAATTTTACGCTTTTCTAAAGTTAATCACAAACAATTCTGAGTTGAGTTAAGAATTTTTTTGACTAAATGTTTTTTTTAAAATTTGTCCACAAGATTTACACGTAATTTTCATTTCATATTCCAGTATTTTTTTATCTAATAGGGTAATTAATGGTTCGTTATCTTTCGGACAACAAAACCTATTTTTTATTTTGATTAGTTCAGCTTCGGAATTTTCGCCTACTCTGCTATCATCAAATTCTATTAGTATAGAACCTTCACTTTTACATTTGCATTTAAATTTTAATTCTAATTTATCGTAAGTTGAATAACATAAATAACCTATATTTTCGTTACATGTATTACAATACATCCAGCCGCCATAATTTGTAGCTAGTCTTGTGTTAACTAATTCTTTCGTTTTTAATACTCTTGCCATTTTTAAATACCTTTCAAATTTATATTCAATTAATATTTCTTCTTAAGTGGATGCCTTATAACTGTTTTTAGTTTTGCAACATCGCATTTTCTTGGATCACTTAAATAGATTTCATGATGGTATCTTGTATCCGTTATATCCACTTCGTAATCTTGCTCAACCGCAAATTTGTGCATTGCTTCAACTGTAGTAGGTTCATCATCATAAGATCCTACATGCATACATTGGACACAAAGACCTTCATCATAGGTTAAAAATTCAACTTTTGAAAAATCTTGTTTTTTCTTCTTTGTAGCTTCTTCTATAGCCCATTCAAAATCTTCTTTTGTGACAAAATCGGGTAATCTTATTAGTGAGATAAACTCCATGTCATCTTTTCTATTATAATCCATACCTTTTGTATTTTCTTGCCACCAAAAACCTTCTAAAGGTGGTACTACATATTCAAAGTAGCCATCTATTTTATGGTCTCCTTTATAGCTCATTTTAATAGTAAATGCAATTCCATATAATAAGCTGATGCTTTTTTTATAATCACCATTCTCATCATTAGGATTTCCTTTCCCTCTTACAGCAATATAATTCATTTTAGGGATTTCCACTATGCTAGGTTTATTTTTGGGCATATAAAATTCTTTATATTCTTTTTTATAATCAAAAGCCATATTCATTTCTCCTTTTTAATATCTCTATTATACCATGTATAATACATGGTGGTAAATTGATGAAGTAGAATATTCAGGATAAAAACACGAAAAAAGGTATTGACAAGTTATGAGGATAAAAAAATAA
>CAQRXS010000057.1 GCA_948874605.1 uncultured Bacilli bacterium
GTTTTTCGGGATCCCGGAAATTGTTTTCTGTTTTTTTGTTACAAAGACCATGATTGATTTTTTTAATCCATATGATTATTGGGAAACAAATAAGAGATGTGCGAAATATTTGATTCATTATATTGATATCATGATGACGGTTTCTAGTATGTTACTTCAAGTATCTAATACGAAAGAACACCAAGAAAAGCGTAGAGAATTGTGGGCGTATTTAAAACTTAAAAATCCAAAGTTATATAAAACTTGTCGAATTTCTTTATCCGGTGCTACTTGCTTACCACGTTTTCTATCTGTTCCAGGTTATAAAATTGCTCGAAAAATATATAAATTTAATTAGCTATTTTATAGCTTTTTTTGTTTAACTTTTGGAATGATTTTGGTACAATATTTTTGGAGGTTTTTCTTATGCTAAAAATCGAGAACTTATGTGTAAATGCTTCTGAGAAAAGTATTTTAAAAAAATTTGATTTAACTATAAAACCAGGTGAGATACATGTTTTAATGGGGCCTAATGGAGCTGGAAAAAGTACAGTTTGTAAAAGCATCATGCATCATCCTTTTTATAATATTTTAAAAGGGAAGATATTTTATAAAGAACAAGATATTACGAATTTATCGACTAGCGACATTGCTAAACTGGGAATTTATTATGTAGCTCAGTCTCCGATAGAAATTGATGGAATTACGAATGCTGAGATGCTTCGAACGGCGATGATTGAAAATGGGAAAAAGATGGATATTTTTGCTTTTAATAAAAAATGTACTGAAATTTGTGCGAAACTTGATATTCCTAAATCTTTTTTACATCGCTATATTAATAGTGGAATGAGTGGTGGAGAGAGAAAGAAAAATGAACTTCTACATATGTGGATGCTAGAACCAGAAGTTCTTTTGTTAGACGAAATCGATTCAGGTCTTGATGTAGATGCATTAAAAATTGTAGGCGAAAATTTAAGGGAATATCATGAAACTATGCATGCTAGTATGCTTGTTGTCACGCATCAAAAAAATTTAATTGACATATTAAAACCTGATTATGTTCATATTATAAAAGATGGGATGATAGTGGAATCTGGGGATGTTAGTCTTGCAAAAGAAATTGAAAAAAATGGTTTTTCTCGGACAAATAACGTGAAGGAATGTGACAATTGTGAATAAACTACCAATGAGCACGGTTGAATTAAATAAGAATCTTGATGTTTTAGAATTATTAAATGATACAGTTTATCTTGTTACTAAACCAATTCGCGTAAAAGAGTTATGTATTCGGGCGACAGAGTTTCGTTGTGAACTTCGTATTCTTTCCAATGCTAGTTTTATTTGTGGATGTGTATTAAATATAGAAAATGTATCAGGAGTATTAGATATTTTTGCTGGAGAGGATACCCATATGGTATTACAACTTGGGCTTCGCGTAAAAGGAAATAATAATTTAGTGATTAACAATACTTTAAATGCAAATAATAGCGATTCATGTATTCGGCTTCGCGTAGCTGGAGAAGATAAAAGTCATACAATTTTGAAAACATCTGGTATTTTACCTAAGGGTACAAAAGATAATGTTTTTTTGGAAGATGTGAAGTATTTTATGGATGATGAATCTTATATAGAATGTATTCCAGAACTTTTGGTTTCTTCTCATGATGTTATAGCCAATCATAATAATTCTATTGGATCTGTAAATCCTGATGAATTGTTCTATTTATTAACCAAAGGAATTCAATTTCATCGTGCTATGGAGATTCTGCGTGAAAGCTTCCTTGCCAGTATGATAATTAGAGAGGAGGAATAAAATGAATCTAGAAGATTTCCCAATGTTAAAACAAGATTTTATTTATTTGGATAACGGCGCTACGACTTTAAAACCACAATGTGTCATCGATAAGATCAAAGATTACTATGAAAATTATTCTGCTAATGCGCATCGTGGAGATTATGATATTTCTTTTCGTGTTGATAAAGAATACGAATCGACTCGTGAGAAAGTACGGCATTTTATAAATGCTGAATACCGCGAAAGTATTATTTTTACTAGTGGAGCAACAGAATCATTAAATCTTATAGCAAATGGATTTTTTAAAAATATTTTAGAAGCAGGGGATGAAATATTAATTACAAAAAGTGAACATGCATCTAATGTTTTACCTTGGTTTCGTTTACAAAATGAAGTTGGAGCTGTAGTAAACTATCTTACTCTTGATGATTCTCACTATGTCACAATGGATTCTGTTCGTTCATCTGTAACACCTCAAACTAAAATTATTGCTTTAGCTGGAATAACAAATGTTATAGGAGATGAGCGCCCTATCAAAGAAATTGTAAAGTTTGCTCATGAAAGAAATATTTTTGTGGTTCTTGATGGAGCTCAGAGTGTACCTCATAGAAAAACTGATGTTCAAGATTTAGACGTAGATTTTCTTGCTTTTTCCGCTCATAAGATGTGTGGACCAACAGGCGTAGGTGTACTTTATGGAAAAAAAGAATTACTAGAACATATGGAACCAATAAATGTTGGTGGAGGAATGAATGAGTCTTTTGATAATCCAAATGAAGTATTTTATAAAGAATTACCAACTAGATTAGAAGCAGGAACACCGAATATTGCTGGAGTAATAGGTTTTGGAGAAGCCATTTCCTATTTAGAAAATATTGGTATGGAAACAATTGAGACTTATGAAAAGCATCTTCGTAAGTATGCGATAGAACGTTTTTTGGAAATTCCACATTTGGATATTTTAAATATTGAATCCGATAGTGGTATTATCGCATTTAATGTGGATGGCATTTTTTCACAAGATGTTGCTTATTATTTAAATAAGTATAAAGTATGTGTTCGGGCTGGAAATCATTGTGCAAAAATTTTAAAAAATGAAGTTGGTGTAACAAATAGTCTTAGAGTGAGTCTCTATTTTTATAATACAGAAAGTGATATTGATGCATTAGTAGAACTTTTAACGGATAAAGAAAAGATTGAAAGAGAGATGCTATAAATGGATGAAAATTTAAGACGAGAAATCATTATGGAACATTATAAGGCTCCTATGAATCGTCATAGAACGGATGATGAAAGTTATAAATATGTGAATACGAATAATTCTTCTTGTATTGATAATTTAGATATTTATGTAAAAATATCCAGCAATATTATTGAAGATATTTGTTTTGATGGAGAGGCATGTGCCATATCAACTTCTTCCGTTTCTATTATGATTAAAAATTTAATTGGTAAAACTGTGGATGAGGCAAAAGAATTTGTTCGAGAGTTTGAATGTATGTTAGAGGAAGAGGAATACGATGAAGCTTTGTTAAATGAAGCAAATGCATATAATGAAATTTATAAGCAAGGAAATCGAAAACACTGTGCTTTCCTTCCTTATGAAGGAATAAAAAAAATACTAAATGAGTATTCTTTCTAATAAAACTGCTCCTAGATGGGGCAGTTTTTAACTTAGCCTTTTATTTCACCGCCATTTACATGGATTACTTGACCAGTTAAATAACTCGAGTCATCACATGCTAGGTAGACAAATGTACTTGCTAGTTCGTATGGCATAGCACCTCTTCCCATAGGAGCGTTTGCACCTAGAGTAGGAATCTTTTCTTTTACCCAACAATTTGGTTGAAGGGGAGTCCAGAAAAAACCAGGAGCGATGGCATTTACCCGAATATTTTTTAAAGCAAGGTTAGATGCTAAGGAACGAGTAAATCCAATGATTGCTCCTTTACTAGATACATAATCGATTAATTGAGGATCACCTTCAAATGCAGTAATAGAAGCCATATTTATAATAGCGCTACCAGGGCGCAGATGTGGTAAAACATTTTTGGTTAAGTAAAACATTCCATAAATATTTACTTTCATTGTCCAGTCGAATTGTTCATCGGATATTTCGTCTAGAGAATCTGCTTGATATTGAACACCAGCATTATTTACTAAAATATCTATTTGACCAAATTCTTCTAATGTTTTTTCAACAATTTTTTTAGAATTTTCTGGTTTTGAAATGTCTGTTTCGATTAATAAACATTTTGTTCCGTAACTTTCTATGATTCTTTTTGTTTCTTCGGCGTCTTGTATTTCATTATAAAAAGGTATTACAATATTGGCACCTTCTTTAGCATAAACAATAGCACAAGCGCGACCAAGACCAGAATCTCCTCCAGTAATAATAGCAACTTTATTTTTTAGTTTGTTACTTGCTTTATAGTTTGGATTGTCAAATATTGGTTTTGGAGTCATCAAATATTCTAAACCTACAATGTTATCTTGATGTTGAGGTGGGGCTATTACTCGATATTTGGAAGATTTTATCCCATATTCTTCATTGTATTCGTACCAATCTCTTCCGAAATGATAGTTTCCGTTCATTTTATTATCACCTAGAAAATTGTATGGGATTTCGTATAAATTATGATACTTTTAATAAAATGAAAGTAGGTGATGTTATGAATTTATCGGATTTGCAAAGGAAAGATATAGTTAATTTGGAAGACGGAAAAAAATTAGGCAGAATTATTGATGCAGAAGTTATGGAAAATGGTATGATTTCGCATTTTGTAGTACTAGAACGTAAGTTTTGGCGCCTTTTTAAAAGCTCTAATGAAGTAAATATTACATTTTCTCAAATCAAAAAAATTGGCTCTGATGTTATTTTAGTTGAAATTCTTTAATTTTTATCTTTTGAAATGTTACTTGTTTTTATCATTTCTTTTTTTTATAATATTTTATATAAAGAGGTGATATTGTGAAGATTTCTGTAGAAAAACTTGATTATGAAGGTCGTGGTCTTTCTCGTATTGATGGCAAAGTTACTTTTATACCAAGATGCTTGCCTAAAGAAGTTGTTGATGTGTCACTTGACCAAGAAAATAAAAATTATAATGTAGCAACTATAAATTCAATTCTTCAAAAAAGTAAACATCGTGTTCCATCTTTTTGTCCTTATGCATCAAAATGTGGAGGTTGTACTTTTGATATTACTTCTTATGAAGATTCTTTAAAATATAAAAAAGAAATACTTGAAGATTTATTTTCAAAAAATAAACTTGAAATCCCTTCGTTTAAAATCATTCCTAGTCGTCCTGTTTTAGGATACCGTAATAAAGTTTCATTACATGTAAAAGATTTTCAATTTGGCTTTTTTCGAGAGGAAACACATGACTTTGTACCGATTAAGAGATGTTTTTTGGCAGACGATACAATAAACTCTTTATTGAGTGATTTTTCCATGTTTTCTTTTCAAAATGGTAGCTTCATGGTTCGTGTTAATGCGTCTTGTGAATGCCTTTTATCTATTGAAACAAATGAAACTATAAATATAGATAAAGAACTTTTTCAAAAACATAATATTAAAGGTATTCTTTTTAATGGCAAATGCGTATATGGCTTAGATTTTTTAGAAGAAAGAAGAGATGAAATTCTTTATTCTGTTCCAGCAACTGCTTTTTTTCAAATTAATCCATATATTTCAGAACAAATAGTTTCCGATGTTTTAAAATTTGTTTGTGAAAATGATACTCTATATGATTTGTATTGTGGAGTAGGCTTTTTTTCTCTGCGTCTTTCAAAACATGTAAAAGAAGTAATCGGGATTGAATCAAATTTATCAGCAGTAAAACAAGCGGTTTTAAATGCAAAGATTAATAATATTTCTAATGTTACCTTTCATGCAGGCAAGGTAGAAGATATTTTGGTACGTATTCCAAAAAGTGGAAAAAAAGTCTTAGTAGATCCTCCTCGAAGTGGCTTACATAAAAAGGTAGTTCATACATTCTTAGAAGAAGATATCGAAACAATTCTTTATATATCTTGTAATCCAATTACTTTGGTTCGAGATTTAAACTTGTTAAGTTCTAAATATAAAATTACTTTTTTTCAGGGATATGACATGTTTTCTTATACAAAACATGTGGAATGTGTGTGCGTGTTGAATAGGCGTTAAACTCTTATAAATAAAGGGAAAATCAACTATTCAGTAGGTATCAAAAAAACACTAAAAATTGAGTGAAAAATGATGATTTTTGATAAAAATATAGAAAAAGATAAAGTAGGTTGTTCGAGGAGTATATGTTTCCACATACGAGGTAAGTGGTATGTGTTGTATAGTTAAATATAAAAAATAGGAGTGTTAGTTATGAAAGAAGCATTAATATTATTTTCAGGTGGGAAAGATTCATTTTTATCAACACTAATGATGTTGGATAAAGGATATAAAGTTAATCTTGTAACATTTGATAATGGATATGAACTAAAAAGTAAAAATGTATTAATTGGGGCAAAGAAAATTCAAAAGAAATATGGATCAAACAAAGTTGAAATAATAGGGATTAAAAAAACAGATGCAATATTTAGAAGTATGATTAATTCATTTTATAATTATGATGCTGATTATATAAAAAGTAAATTTGGGAATATAACAATTTCACAATTTAATTGCCTATCGTGTCGCTTATCAATGTACATATTATCAATGATTATATGTAAACAAAAAAATATTAATTGGGTAGTTGATGGTGCAAGAAAAAGTCAATTATTTGCCATTGAACAGGATAAAATGATAAAAGAGTTTCAAAAATTATTTAAAGAATTTAATTTAGAAATTATTTTTCCTGTATTAGATGAGCAAAATGATTTTGAAATAAAAAATAAAATATTAGCCCATGGGTTTGTACCTAAGATGAATGAAACACAATGTTTAGTTGGAATGCCAATAGATAATAGATTAAATGATGATGTTTTAGAATCATGTCTAAAAGTTTATCGTAAAGAGCTTTATCCTAAAATAGAAAAAATACTAGAAGAATACAAAGAAATAGAATTTGCGGAGAACTATTTATAATGGATAACAGAAGTAAAAAGTTTGTATTTGTTCCATTTTGTTTATTGGCTCAAAGTTATCAGGCACAAGGAATAGTTAAATATGAGTGGAAAAGTTCAATTAGACCATTTGTTGATTTGCTTCTTGACAGTGATATTAATATTATTCAAATGCCATGTGCAGAAGCAGAATACAATAATAGTTTGCTTAGAGAACCAAAAGGAATAAGTAAATATAATACAGAGGAATTTAATAAACATTGTGATGAATTAGCAAATAAGGTATCACATCAAATAAAAGAAATAATATTATCAGGTTATAAGGTAATAGCCATACTTGGTATAGAGCAATCTCCATCCTGTTGTGTAAACTATATATATACTAATAAAGGAATGGAAAAAAGAATGGGATTATTTATGGAAAAATTATATGAGAATATTAAAGGATTTAATATTCCTATAATTGGTATAAACAGAAAATATATTAACAAATCTTTAAATGAATTAAAAAGGATATTAGAAAATTGATATATACATAACAACCATTGTAACATATAACAATGTATATTATGACATATTCAGTAACCCCCATACATAGTAAAATGAACTATTCATAATATACATTCTAGGCATGTGGAATGTATGTGTGTCTTAAATAGACGATAAAAATTAACTAGTCATTAGGTGTCAAAAAAACGATAAAAAATAGATAGTTTTAGTAAAAATTTTAAAAAATGTTTTGGGACTGTTTGTGTAGTGTATGTTTCCTCATACGAGGTCTTAGTGGTATATGCCTTATAGTTAAATTAAGGAGAAATAAAAAATGAAAAATGAAGTTATAGAAAATAATAAATCGGAATTAATAATATATGAATCAAAAGATGGAAGTATTAAATTGGATGTAAATTTAGAAGATGAAACTGTTTGGTTATCTTTAGAACAGATGGCAAAATTATTCGGAAGGGATAAGTCAGTAATTTCTAGGCATATAAAAAATGTATTTATAGAGGAAGAATTAGATAGGAATATGGCGCAATAGCTTAATACACCTAAACAAATGTAAGGAGAGAATATGGAATTCATTAATATTTATGATAAAAAAAGATGTAAAACCAATAAAATAGTAGATAGATACTCTTATAAAAAAAATAGTAGTGAATATGATTTAAGTGTTCAAATTTGGATAATGAACGACAAAAAAGAAATCGTTTTAACCAAGAGGTCATCAAAAATGAGTTATCCTAATTTATGGGAATGCACAGAAGGGTTAGTCGATGTAAATGAAACAAGCTTAGAAGCTGCTATAAGGGAGGTTAAGGAAGAGTTAGGAATAAATATATATCCACATGAAATAATAAAATTAAAAATAGATAAAAGGATAGAAAAGCCAAAATATGTGGATGTATATCTTTGTAAAAAAAATATATTATTATCTGATATCGAATTACAGAAAGAAGAGTGTATTGACGCCAAACTAGTAAATGAAGATGAATATAATTTGATGTGTAAAAGGGGAGAAGTAATACCGTATTTAAACTATTTTTATGAAATTTATAGAAAGAATGAAAAGTATGGAATTATTAATTATCAAAATCAAGTTTTTATTGATAAAGCAAAAAAATATTTAAAAGGAAATTTACATACACACACAATTAAATCAGATGGTAAGTATAGTGTGAAAGAAATTATAGAAATTTATAAAAATAAAAATTATGATTTTTTAGGAATTAGTGATCATGATATTTATTATGATGAAAAGGAAAATAGTGGTGTTGTTTTATTAAGTGGGATTGAAAAGTCTTGTTTATACAATGGAAATGATTTCA
>CAQRXS010000058.1 GCA_948874605.1 uncultured Bacilli bacterium
CCCCCTAAAGTCAAGTTTTTTATATATTTAAGGTGTAAGAACAGCACGAAACCCAACACCCGAATTCACTGAACCGGCAGTATAACTGAAAGCAAACACCCCTGCTTCGGAACCAACGTCGTACGCATAGCCACGAACAAACCAAGGATTTATAGGAGTCACAAAGTACGTGTGGTCGGCATACCAGGAACTTATTTGTCTTGCTATTTCGCTTATATACTTAATACCTTGGAAAGGCCCCATTTCTCCTGTGGCGTCCCCAAGGATTCTTCGAGTAAATTCTGATGAACTTGTTCCATATTGGTATTTATCGTAATATCGCTCTTCTAGCCAATTATGTCCATTATCTAAAGAACCACCTTCTCCATAACCACCAATAAAGCCTGAATTTAAAGAGGCATTTCTTCCACTTAATGGATTGTTATTTGTATCCGTCATGACTCCCATGACATATTCCCATGAACCGCCTGACATATCATAAATTCCAGTGATATTACCAGTTGTACTAGCAAGTACTCCAACGCTAGTATTGTAAGGCCTAGTTATATCTTCTGTTGTTCCATATTTATTACATTCAATATTACTATTTGTCCATCCACAAGTTGGCTCATTCACACTTGCATACCCTGTTAAAAATGAAGAATTATTATTAATTCTGACACTTGTTCCTGAACCATATTTACTATGTTGCAAATATGCTACGGCTCCCCACTCGGTATTTTTCATCATATGACTATCCAAGTTTCTTTTGTATTCATAAGAAGTATAAAAAATATTTCCAACATTTATGCTTTTCCAACTAACCTTATTTGGTTTGATTTGTACACCTGTTGGATTTTTACTATTATCAGGTTTATCATTTCCTTTACTTGTTTCAAACTTTCCAACCCAAAAGCCATTACTTGGGATACTTAAGAAGGCTGGATGAGTCATGTAGTCTCCTTCTTCACAATTGCCAATACTACCTGAAGTCATAGGAGTTGTACATTCTCCACTTACAGAATCAGTTGTATTATAATCACCGAATATAACTGGTATTTCATGTACCTTACTCTCATCAATTTCTGTTAATTCTGTATGCTCTTCTAAGTTCCATAACTGATAACGATATTTTGGTATCCATACAAAATAAGACTCGATATTCTCTTCTGGTATTACTTCATTATTTTGGTACTCTTTTTCATCTTTTAGTATTATAGCGTTCGCCCATTCTTTATTCTCATATTTATACCATTCTGTTTTTGTATCTGCTTTGTGTACGGTTCCATTTGTATCTATTGTGACCGGAATTAATTCATCCTTTATTACTGGATCCATTCCATTTAGTAGGGGCTCACTATACTCTTCTTTCTTTTTAAAATAGAAATTACATCTCGTCTTACTTTTATTATTAATTTTATAATTACTATAATCAATCTTTGCAGTCCATGTTTCTTCATTCCAACTTACAGAAACATTATTTGTACAATTAGATTTCTCATTATTTAATATGTATCCACTACCTTTCTTTGGCATTTCTAAAGATATTTCATTATCAATGTAATATGCGAAATATAAGTCTCCTGGATTTTCTATACTTCCACTTACCACATTAAAATTTTCTTTTACTTCGAATAAAGAATAAGACTGATACAGAAATACTCCAGTTATAAGCATGATACTAACAATTGTAAAAATTATAATTTGATTCTTTTTCTTATTTTTTTCTTGAAACTTTTTTAGACTCATATAAAAACACCATAGCTTTCTACTATGATGATTTTATCATATACCCCCCCCCCCTAAAGTCAATATATTTGATACATTTTATGGCGTTAATATCACGCGAAAGCTATCTCCCGAACCCGCTGAACCTTGACCAGGACCGAATGCAAACACTCCTGCACCTGAACCTCGATCATAAGCTTCACTACGAGCGTGCCAAGGATTCACCGGAAGTACAAAATCTGCACGATCGGCATACCAGGAATTTAGGCGTCGCCCTGTTTGACTATCAGTTCCGCAAGGTCCTACCTCACCCGTAGCGTCACCTAGTATTCTTCTTGTGTACTCAGAAAAGTTTGTACCATACTGATATTTATCGTAATATTTTTCTTCGGGCCAGTCATACCCTGACTCTAAAGAACCACCTTCTCCATAATTTCCTTTAAATCCAGAATTATAAGCTTCATTATCCCCACTTAACGGATTTCCATTTTGATCTACCATAACCGCCATAACATACTCCCATGAGCCTCCACTCATATCATATATTCCAGTAATGTTTCCAGTAGTACTAGCATGAACTCCGGTTTCCGTATTATACGGTTTCGTTATATCTTCTGTTGTTCCATATTTATTACATTCCCGATTATCTGTATAACCACATGTAGGTTCATTTACACTTGCATAACCTGTTATAAACGAAGAATTATTATTAATCCTTACACTTGTTTGAGACCCATATTTACTATGTTGCAAATAAGCTACAGCTCCCCACTCCGTATTCTTCATCATATGACTATCTAGGTTTCTTTTATATTCATAACTTGTATAAAACATATTTCCAGCTTGTATATTTCGCCAACTACTTACATTTGGCTTGATTTGCACACCTGTTGGATTTATTGAGTTATCTGGATTATCATTTCCTTTACTTGTTTCAAACTTTCCTACCCAGAATCCTGTACTTGGGATACTTAAGAAGGCTGGATGAGTCATGTAGTCTCCTTCTTCACAATTGCCAATATTTCCAGAAACCATAGGGGTGGTGCATTCTCCACTTACAGAATCAGTTGTATTGTAATCACCGAATATCACTGGAATTTCATGTACTTTACTTGTATCTATTTCTGTTAATTCTGAATACTCTTCTAAATTCCATAATTGATACCTATACTTTGGTATCCATACAAAATAAGACTCGATATTATCTTCTGGTATTACTTCGTTGTTTTGATACTCTTTTTCATTGCTCGTTAATATAACAGCATTGGCCCATTCTTTATTCTCATATTTATACCATTCTGTTTTTGTATCTGCTTTGTGTACGGTTCCATTTGTATCTATTGTTACTGGAACAAGTTCACCCTTTAATACTGGATTCATTCCATTTAATATAGGTTCTGTATATATTTCTTTTTCCCTAAAATATAAATTACATTTCGTTTTACTTGTTTCTTCAGCTTTATAATTACTATAGTCTATTTGAGCTATCCAGTTTTCATAATCCCATGATACTTTCACGCCATTATTACAATTTGATTTTTCATCTAAAGTATATCCACTTTCTTTGTTAGGCATCTCTAAAACTATTTCATTATTTACGTAGTAAGCAAAAGATAGGTCTCCTGGATTCTTTACATTTCCACTTATTACATTAAAATTATTCTTTGTTTCAAATAAAGCATAGGATTGATACAAAAATACTCCTGCTATAAGCATAATACAAACGATTGTAAAAATTATAATTTGCGATTTCCTCTTATTTTTTTCTTGAAATTTCTCTAAACTCACAAAAAATCACCATAGCTTTCTACTATGATGATTTTATCATATACCCCTCCTATAAAGTCAAGAATTTTTTCCAGAATTAATCTTAGAATCAATTCTCTTTTTAATTTTTTTTATAGTCATCTTTTTTGTTTGATCGTACTCCTTATTCCGAAATATTTTATACAATGCTACGGGATGTAAAATAAAATCAATAGAATCTGCTTTATCAACTAAAGTAAGCAACCATGCCTCTTTATTTCTTGGAATTTTTTTATTTAAAGGAAACATATGCGTAATCATAATACTTTCTATTTTAGGAGTCACAATTTCCGTACCAAATATTTTTTTCGAATTTTCCACAGCTTCTTTTGCGTGTGTAAAAGCATGTTTTTTTAAAAAAGGTTTTTTTTCATGAGAATATTGCCATGGCTTTTCATAAAAATCATGCAGAAGGCCCGCGATGGCAAGACTTTTATAATCCATACCAAGCCTTTTTCCTATACGATAGCAATCATAGGAAACACGAAGAACATGTGCATAGACCGATTCATTAATATGATGAGGATACTTTTTTCTTTTTTGCATTTCACTTTGAATTAAAATAGGCTCAATAATCTCATAAAAATCTATGTAATCCGATTTAATCTCTTTTTTTTTTAGTCTTGTTGTCTGAATCCCAAAAATAAGGTAAGAAATTAACGTAACAACTTGCAAAATAACAGTAATATAAATAAATATATTAACATTAAGTCCTTGAAAAATAAGGCCAACAAAACCTAACAAAATAGTAATAAAAATTATCCAAGTTTTAAACTTCCCAACTAGCAAAGAAGCTGATACCCTCTTTTTAAAATAAAAATATAAATTTAACAACGCAATACAACACTCTAAAGCAAGTATATAAAAATAAGCATGATTTTTAATTATTAAAATAATTAAAAGTCCAATAGCTAGCATTTTATCAGCTATCGCGTCTAATTTTGCTCCAAGTTCACTAGTAACATGCCAACGACGCGCTAAAATTCCATCTATCGCATCTGTAAATGCAATAATAGTGGCAATAACAATTAAAATGATATATTGATTTAGAAGTCCTAGATAAATAACTATTGGTGTAAAAACAATACGTAATATTGTTAGAATGTTTGGAATATATTTTTTAACTTTTTCCATATCAATTCCCCTAACTAGTATTCATTATATCATAATTTTAAAAAAATAATAATGTTTCTGTTAATTTAAAATAAACCGAACTGCTTAAATTGTATTGTAAAACTTTTCAAATGAAACATTTGCTACAAATAAAATTAGAATTTAATTTTAAAGGAGTCATAAAATTGCTTGACTAGCATATAATTTATAAACAAATAGAAAGGAATCTTATAGGTCATTTGAAACCTTAGATAATAAGTGATAGAATGATACCTTACTTCTTACCAAAAGGAAAAATATCCCCAAAAGGGAAAAAATTACTAAACACCGATTTCAGTAAAACATCTATAGATGAAATGGCAAAAGATTTAAAAAAAAGAATAGAACTTCTGCAAAAAATTAAACATACAAAAGAAATACTACTACTTAACATTGGAACAAATTATACAGAGTATGCAAATTATGATACATTTGGTCCACGTATTGGAACTTATCTAGAAACTTTTATGAAAAACCAAAAGATTTCATGCTATGGTACTATGATAAAACCTATACATGCTTTAAACCTAAAGGACTTTCTATCAAAAAATAAAATAGAACTTAAGCAAAAAGTAATACTTGTTACAGACGCCGCTATAGGAGAAATATATGATTATTTATCTATTAGCATATCTAATGGCAAAACCTATCCGGGTACTGCAACCAATAAAAAACTCCCTTCTATGGGAGATATTTCAATTTTAGGGACAACAACTATTGGAGAATCAAATCTCAATATAGCAAACTTTGAAATCGAGGAACTTAGTGAAACTACAGCTCAAATCATAAAGAAAGCTTTAACAAATATAATATAAAAAATAACGATTACGAAATGTTTCACTTTACTCTATTATTTTTGTACTTTTTCTATAGCCTCTAATAATGCTGCCTTGACACTAGAAATTAATTTTTCATTTTTAAAAATACTGTTTCTTGAAATGTGCTTTAAAAATTTTTCTTCTTTAGAAAACATTAAACTGTAAAGAAGATGACTATCGGAATAACAAAGCTCATCACATTCTTCTAAATAAGTTTCATAAGCTTTCCATTTTGTGTAATCTTCAATACCCTTGCGACTCTTTTTGCGAAGAAAAGAACTATAAAAGAAGAACACTGCACTAAGAAGAAATACAATCCAAGGTAACACCAAGCTAACCTCAAAATAAAGATTTGCAAACAGTAAAAAGAAGGAAAGAAGTAATAGAAAAATACTTGTAATAATAGGTTGTCCATTTTTTTCATAAAACTCTTCCCGCATCGTGTCTTTTTCAACACAATGCTGCCAGTTTAAATAATAGCGTTCAAAAACTTTTGCTGTTTGGGCTTCCGACACATATTTTTTTAATTTTCCTAAAGAAAATCTATTTTTATTTCCAACTTTTTCAAATAATAAATCCAGTAAGACATCCTCCGTATGAGAAACATTTTCTCGATGATCTAAAATAAATTCATAATTTCCTTTTCGTGAAGGCCAAATAGAAATTTTTATATTTTTTCGCAATATCAAATTCAAAAAAGAAATAACAAAAGCAATTGGCACTACCCCATCAAACAAAAATGTACTTGCTACAGTAATATCATAATCCGTAATAATTTCTTTAAAATATTTTTCTTGAAATGAAGACTTATACTCTCTGTCATATCTAAAATAAACATAAATCCACCAAATTAGAATTACCACAATATAAAATTTACATAAATTACTTAAAATTAAAATTACTTTTTCTCTTTGATTATTTGATTTTTGTTCTTCTGAAACTCGTTTTTTTTCGGCATTTATAATATTAGAATAGGCTTGAATATTCGTTTTTTTATTTTTGTTTACATCCTTCACGATAGAAGCATCAAAAGTCATTCGTATATTAATCGCTGTTTCTTTCGCAACCTTACGCATGGATGATTCAACAGTTTTCTCATTAATCTTTTTAGAGCTGCCGGTTAAATCTCCATGAATCCAAGTAGAATGTAATTCAGTCGTTGGCGATTCAGGTAAAGTAACACGAATTTTTAAAAAATCAATATCCGATTGAAACTCAGAATCAACAAAAGTCCAATAAAGTTCTGCAACATCTTTATGTTTTAAAATAACATCTTTAACACAATATTCAATTAAAATCGCAACTTTTCCTTCTGCTACTTGATAAAATATTTTCAAAGTTTTCCCATCTTGAGTGCTTGATTCGACATATTCTGCATTTGTTTTATCTTCCTCATAATAAATTCTTGGTAATTTCATAAATTCTTGCTCTAATAAATCAAAAGAAATATCTTCGTCTTTTTGAAGAGGCAACACACTTACCTCAATATCACTAAGCCCAGTGCCACTATGAAAAGAACTATGGGTATAATCGTAAACATCTAAAACAGGCAAACGACTATTACGATAATAAATATTCTTTTGAAAAGTATCTAAATTACCATTTAATACAAGTAACTCACGAACTTTCATTGCTCCATTCTCTAATATTTCGGAGTCAATCAAAAAATAATCAATATCATAACGATTCACTGCTTGCACAATCGTTGGAAAAACGAATAATAAAATTAAAAGAAATATTTTTTTCATAACACGTATCCTTTATGTTCCCTTTTTTATCTCTATAACAGGTCTTACAAAAGCTGCACTACTTGAAACAACAGAACCAGTTGAAATATTAACATTTGTAGGAGTAGCACTAGGGCTATCTAAGACATGATATGGGGATACTCCATTAATAGATGAAACTTCGCTCAAAATAGGTATACGAACATAGCCAGAATGATTCATATATCCATCCGAAAAAGTCATTAACTTAAGATTATCTTTTTCCATAGCGCGATGCAGTCCTTGATGAGAATTAAACCAATTATTAACAGCCTCACTTACAATAGTTTTTCCAAAAACTCCATTTTCAACCTGATCTTTACTTGGATTCCAGGAAGGAGTTCGACGCAATTCCAAATTAATAGGTCTAGATGGATCTTGTGAGTTCGTATAAATATGACAAAACTCCTGTCCTACTGCCGATTCACGACATGCCCGAATTTGACAACTTGTTACGTCACAATTTCCAAAATATTCTAAAGTTAATCTAGAACGCCCTAAAGCATTTACTAATTCTTCTTGTTTTAAAGCTCGATTTAAAACCACTAAAACAGCATCTGTAGCATCACGAAGTACTAGCCAATCTTCATTTGCATAAGTAACAACTGAACCTACTGCATAATTTCCGATTGGAAGTGTGTCGATAATAAATCCAGGCTGCCCATTTATATCTTCTCTAATATCCTCTTTTACAGCACTAAGCAAAATTCGGTTATTCGCAGAACGTACTAAAATAGTTGTCATCAGTATCAAAAATACTAGAAAAAAAGAATAAATAAGCGAAGTAGCAATAAACCCTTTTTTCTTCATAATATCCCCTATCCTTTTTCTAATTCATTATACCAAACTTTAAAGCAAAGGTGCAAAAATTCGTAATACTTTTCCCAAAAAAAGTTTATAAAAAGAAACTTTAGCTAACTCGCTCTTTGTAATTTTCTTACACAATTTTAAAGTATCTTCAAAGTCACTTTTTATTACTTGTATTTCTGAATTTTTATAAAGTATAACAGCATCTTCAAAATGTAAATATAAACTTCTATAGTCTAAATTAATCGTTCCTACTACAGCTTTATCTTGATCACTTATCATAATTTTTAAATGTGTAAAACCTGGTGTATATTCATAAATTTCTATTCCATTTTGGATGAGTTCTTTATAATATG
>CAQRXS010000059.1 GCA_948874605.1 uncultured Bacilli bacterium
TAAAATTGGATGTTCCTTATATATCTGAAAAAGATAAAGAAGATATTAAATATGCATGTGATAATGATGGAGATTACTTAGCTATTTCTTTTGTTAATAGTGCTGAAGATATTAAGCAAGTTAGAGATTTATGTAGAGAATATGGTAAACCTAATATGCCTATTATTTCTAAAGTCGAGACACAATATGCAATGGATAACTTAGAAGAGATTGTTGAAGCTTCTGATTACATTATGGTTGCTCGTGGAGATTTGGGAATTGAAACAGGAGTTGAAAATTTACCTCTTTATCAACAAATGATGATTGATACTTGTCACGCTATGGGTAAAGGTGTAATTATGGCTACACAAATGATGTATAGTATGAAAACTAATATACGTCCTACTAATGCAGAAGTTACTGATGTTGCTAACGCTGTAATCGCTGGTTGTGATGCAATTATGACTAGTGATGAGACAACAATTGGAAATTATCCAGTTGAGACTATTAATACTATGTCTACAATTTGTGAAAGTGTTGAAAGAATTACTAAATATAATTTAGATGAATTCAAGTTAACTGGTACAGAAATTCATAATACTATCGCTAAATGTGCAGTTGATGCAACTCAAGAATTACCTATAAAAGCAATTGTTGCTTCTACTTTAACTGGTAAAACAGCTTTAGATATTGCTTCTTTAAGACCTGATTCAATTATTGTTGCAACTGTTACAAATGAAAAAGTGGCTCATTCATTAGCATTAAAATGGGGAGTTTATACAAAACTTGTTCCTATGTATAACGACACAGATGCTATTGTAAGAGATGGTGTTAAAGCAGCTAAAGAATTATTAAATCTTGAAAAAGGAGATTTGGTTGCTGTTGTTGGTGGCTTCCCAAAAGAAGCGCATACTAACTTCTTAAAAATTCAAGAAATAGAAGATTAATAAAAAAAGCACAATTTTGAATTGTGTTTTTTTATGTTTCTTTATATTAAAATGGCATTAATACTTTTACTCAAAAGTTACTTCTATTTTCATGCCACTTATTATATCAGTTCCTTCTGGAATGCTGGTTTCTTTGACACGACCATAGCCAGTTGTTTTTAAATTAATATTTAACATTTTACATAATGTTATTACTTCACTACTACTCCATCCAATTATGTTTGGCATTTTATATATTGTATCATTAGTTAACAAGATAACTTTACTGCCTATAAGAACAACATTATCTTTTTCAGGATATTGATTAATTATGTACTTTCCATTTCCTAATTTTATGACGTTAATATTTAATTTTTTTAATTCTTCTTCTGCAATAATTGTTTCAGTACTTAGATAGTTATTAATTTTGATTATTTTATTATTATCTACCTTTTCTACTAGCTCTGTGATATTTTTGTATTTAGCAATTTCTTCTACAACTTTAGTTATCATACCGGCAAAGTCTTTGTATTTCCCATTATATTTTTTTACTGATACATAGATAATGTATTGTGGATTTTCATAAGGGAAGACCCCTGCAAAGCTACGGACATAATCATATTGACCGGTTAGGTAACCACGGTCTCCTGCTATTTGAGCAGTACCTGTTTTTCCAACCAAAGTTACATTATCAGCTTTATAATATTTAGCATCTGTTTTACCGCTATAAACAACATCATACATCATTGATAACATTTTATCGATATTTTCTTTTGATGCTTTTTTTCCTAGTTCTGTTCTTTCATGTTGAAATGACGTCTCACCGGTTTCACTATTTACGATTTTTTCTACTATGTATGGTTGAATTTCTACACCATCATTTGTAAGAATACTTAGAGCTTGCAAGTTTTGAATTGGGGTTGTTGTTATTCCTTGTCCAAATGAGGCTGTTGCTATTTCTGTTCTATAGGTAAAATCAATATCTCCACTTGCCTCATTAGGCAGTGTTATACCAGTTCTTTTACCAAAACCAAGATTGGCATAGAAATTATATAATTTTTCTCGTCCTATAGACATAGCAAGATTTGTTGCGGCAACGTTTGAAGAATACGAAAATCCTTCATCATAAGTTATAGTTCCCCATCCTTTACCACCATTAAAGTCATTAATAGTTGATCCATCGATGTTTAAACTTCCTGATAAATATTTATCGTCTCCTTTATACTTTCCTTCTTCCATAGCTGCTAAAAACGAAAATATTTTCATTGTACTTCCTGGTTCATAAGTATAAGTTGTTAAAGGATTTAAATAACTTTCGATATCTAATTTATTTAAATTAAAATTGGGATTTGATCCAGTAGCAACGATAGCTCCTGTTTTGGCATCCATTACAGATATTGTTAACCAATCCATATCATTATTTTCAGTTATTTCCTTTATTCCATTTTCAACAAACAATTGTATTTTACTATCTAATGTTAGGTATACATCTTGTCCTGCTTCTGCTTTTTCTGTTTTAGTAGTAGTATTAGGCATTGTATATCCATAGGCATCTTTTTGATATATGGTGTATCCATCTTTTCCTTGAAGTTCTTCATCAAAATATGCTTCAATTCCCATACGACCAACTATTTTGTCATCATCTGTTCTCTGAGCATAACCAATAACATAAGGTGCAAAACTACTCATAGGATAATACCTTTTGGAATTTTCGATGAAATCAATACCTGGTAAAGCTAATTCCTCAATTTGATTTTTTAACAAAGTACTTATGTTTTTTCCACTTGGACCGAATTCAACTTGGTATTTGTTTTGATTAAGTCTTTCTAAAATATATTCTTCTGATATTCCTAAAATAGGAGCTAATGATTTAGCAGTTAGTTCTTTATTTACAACATGCTTCGGGTTATCCTCACTTTTGGTTCTTGTATCTGATAAATAAGCTATTACCGTATATGAATTAATACTCTGTGCTAATATTTCTCCGTCTGCAGAGAAAATTGAACCACGATTTGCTTTTAATATTTCTGTTTCTGTATTACGATTATTTGCAAAAGCTGTTAAGTCTATATCATCTGTTTTTTTTGCTAAAGATACAAAAGTTAATTTTATACATATAGCAAAAAAAGAAAAAACAAGTACAACAAAAATTACTTTACTAACATTTATTGTATTGTTTTTTCTTTTCATATAGCACTAACTCCTTGTATCATTCATTTGTAACTACTTTTATGTTACCATTTTTATAAGTAAGACCATTTTCAATAGCTGTTTTTTGAATTGTATCTAAGGATGCAAGTTCACTTATTTCCATTTTTAGTGATTCGTTTAAATTTTCTTGTTCCTTTATATCACTTTTTATTTCTTCTAAAGCTATGTTACTTTCTGATAGTATAGCTTTAGTATAAACGTTACACACAGGTATTGCAAGCAATATTAAGAAAAGTGTAAAGTATATTGCACTCTCTCCTCTTAATCTTTTTTTTAATTTATTTTTTTTCTTGTATACCTTGTTTGACATATTATTTTATCCTTTCAATAATACGAAGTTTTGCACTTTTACTACGAGAATTTTCACTAATCTCTATTTCGCTAGGTAAAATTGGCTTTTTATTTATTAATTTTATTGTAGGAAGATATTTTTCAGGTATCTTTGGTAATCCTTTTACTAGTTCGTCAATTTCACTTTCTTTTTTAAATATTTGTTTTACAATTCTATCTTCTAGTGAGTGGAATGTTATTACTGACATTCTTCCACCTTTATTTAATAAATCTATAGCATCTGGTAAAACACTTTTTAAAACTGTTAATTCACTATTAACCTCTATACGAATTGCTTGAAAAATTTGTCTTTCTGGGTGACTTTTGTTAAAGTATTTGGCACCTACAGCAGATTCTATAATATTTACTAGTTCTTTTGTTGTTTTTATTTCTTTTTTTAATCTTTCACTTACTATTTTTTTGGCTATTGTCTTAGACATTTTTTCTTCACCATATAGGTAAAAAATATTAGTAAGTTCTTCAATACTATAAGTATTTATTATCTTTTTGGCATCTACAGGATTGGACAAATCCATTCTCATATCTAAAGGGGCATCACTCATAAAAGTGAATCCTCTTTCTTTGTTATCAATTTGTGGACTTGACAATCCTAAATCTAGAATTATTCCATCTACTTTATGAATGCCTTGTTCTGCTAACTTTTCTTTTATGTTAACAAAATTACTATAAATAATAGTAAAATTATTGCTAATTTCACTTAATCTTTTTTTTGAATTTTCTATGGCTTCTTTATCTTGATCAAAAGCATACAAGTGTCCTGTAGTTAATTGTTTTAGGATTTCACTACTATGACCACCATATCCTAATGTTCCATCAACATAGATGCCATCACTTTTTATTTTTAATCCGTCAATGGATTCAGATAGCATAACACTATAATGTTTCATCTAAACTACTCCCATCAAATAAGTTTTCAGCAATATCTTCTATTTTATCTGCATTTTCTAAAAAGAAGTTATTCCATCCTTCTTCTGACCATATTTCTAGTCGGTCATTTGCGCCGATGATTACACATTCTTTGGTAATATCGGCGTAACTAACCAATGGGGAGGTAATGTTAATTCGACCTTGGCGATCAAATTCACATTCAGTGGCACCAGAAAAGAAGGATCTGACGAAAGTACGGACGTCTTTTTTGGTAAAAGGTAGAGTTTTTAATTTGGCAACTATATTATTCCACTCTGACTCAGAATATACGTAGAGACATTTTTCTAAGCCACGTGTTACGATAAACTTGCTTCCAAGTTCGCTTCGAAATTTGGCAGGAATTATAAGTCGTCCTTTGTCATCAATGTTATGATGATATTCGCCCATGAACATTTTCAGAATCCCCCACTTTCCTCCACAATGTACCACTGTCTACAATAATAATACTTTATATCCCCACTTTTGTAAATGTTTTTTTATTTTTCAAGAAAATTAAAAATGTAAATTTACGTAAATCAGCATATCTATATATTGACTTTGTTTTTTCACAAATATAAAAAGAACATTGAAAATTTTATGTTCTTTTTGCATATAAAGTTTTATAAATTTAGTAGTTTATTTTTGTTAAATATTGATATTAATAGTAAAAATACTATTAACAAAATAATTCCTGTAAATATAAAACTACCTGTATTAGGATTTTCTATTTCTAAAATCTCTTCAATGATAACATTATTATTATCAATAGTTATTACTGGTCTTAGTCCTGCTCCAATTGCACTTGGGCAATCGTATGAGGCACATAAATCGCCTAATGTATCAACAAAAGCTACGTAGTCATCACTTCCAATCGGCGTTCTTGTCCAATATGTTGTACTATATAACCAATCATATTCTGGGGGAACAAGATCTTTTATAATACCTATTTTAACAACATTATCATAAAAATCAGCATCGAAATTAGAATTTTCAAACCACTCTTTAAGAGGGATTTCTTTTCCATTAATCATTTTTACTATATTAGATATTTCATTAACTGTGATTATGGAAGCGTCTTTAATGTTGTAGTTTTTCTCTTTTAAATAATTTTTATAAGCTTCTACTTCTTTATAAAATGATGATTCTGGAATTGGAATAAAATCACGATAGTAATTTCCTCCATAAGGTTCATTATCATAATCTTCCCATTGTCTATCGTAAAAGATTATATCACCTATTTCAGGAAACTCTGGTTGTCCTTTATTATTTCCGTGTGCTCCAATAGATAATGGATTTTGCTTCACTTCTGTGTATTCTATTGGCTCTGATATTAAAACGGCGATATATTTTCCTTCATCATCTTCGACTAAATCGAGAAAATTTATATCTTCATATTTTTCATATAAGTAAGCCCAAGCTTCTTCGATACTATCATATGTTTTATCTAAATCAAGTTTTCTTACTACTTCTCCCACATACAAATTATATTTAGAAATCATTTTTAAATCTGTTCCATCATTAGAAATAATATAAAAGTATTCATCACCACAAGCAACTTCTGAGCCAATCTTTTTTACATCCCCATTAACTAGTCTACATGATTCAGCATTAATGAATGTTATAAAGCAGCAGCAACATATTATAAAAAAAGATATTTTATCATGTTTTAGCCTCTTATTCTATATATCATATTATATATAATCTTATTTCAATAAAAAAAGACTTTGAAAGTCTTTATTGCATTTTAGTTTTAGAACCTTTAGCTCCATCATATGTACTTAAAACGTTTGATTCAAAGCTTGTTACTTTTTTCTTTGAGTCTTTATATCCTTTAATGGCTTTTGTAATTAATTCGTCTAAAAGTTTTGTATATTTTTTTCCTTTTGGGGTGAAAAAGAAGAATGCTAGGCAACCTGGTATTGTATTTGGTTCATTAACATATACCTTTTTGTTTTTTTGATCTACTAAAAAATCAAATCTAGTTACTCCACTTAAATTTAAACATCTAAATGCTTCTTTAGAATATTTATAGATATCTTCTTCAATCTTTTTGTCTAAATCTGCAGGTATTTTAAAGCCACTTGTCACAACTTTTCCACCAGAAGAAGCTTTTGCACCACCTTTTTTTCCGCCAGAACCATTTCCTATATACTTATCTTCAAAAGTTAAAAAATCGTTATCTGTAATCATTTCGCCAATTAGTGAACATTCCATATCTTCACTATTACCAATAACAGCACAATCAACTTCTACTAAATTTTTTACCATTGATTCAACAACTATTTTTTCATCATATTTTATTGCTTCTTCTATTGATTCAGATAATTCTGATGTATCATGTGCAACAGTAATACCAACACTACTTCCTAAGCGAGCTGGTTTTACTATAACTGGATAGCCCATTTTTTCTATTTTTTGTAGAATACTTTCATCATCTTGCTTATATTCATGATCATAAAACCAAATATAATCAACTACTGGAACTCCTGAAGATGCCATTATTTGCTTTTGTACTACTTTGTCCTGACCAACTGATGCACCTAACATAGAAGGTCCAACATATGGTATTCCAAGAGTTTCTAAATATCCAGATAAAGAGCCATCTTCAACGCCTTTGCCATGAACAATTGGAAAAGCTACATCAATGTTAGTTAATGTACTATTAAATATTCCATTTTTCTTTTGAAGAATAAATTTATCTCCTTTTTTTGTTAAAGTTACTTCTTTAGCTAGAGATGGTATTTGATTTAAATCTTTATAAGAAGACATTTCTTTTAATTTATCTCCACTATACCAAAGACGATTTTTACTTATATAAATTGGTACTACTTCATATTTTTTGGTATCCATATAGCTCATTGCTTGAACAGCAGTTATAATACTTACTTCATGTTCAACTGTTTCTCCTCCAAATATTACACCTATTTTTATCATTTTTTATCACTCCTTATTTTTTCATTAAACGAATCTGGTAAATCGTTTTCAAGTAATACATACGTTTCTCCTTCTTTTAACTTTAACATTAATGGAAACGCAGCCATTACATCATTAAGTATATGTATTTTAGTTTTATCATATTTTTTTTCAATTAACCCTTCATAAATTGGTTTTGTTTTTTCTTCACCAATTAAAATAACCTCATCAGCAGATAGTGCAATTTCACGTCCAAATTCTTTGTTTACTTCATCTTCTTTTGAACCAATTTCTATCATACCGGGAGTTACTACAATACGTTTGCCAGGCATCATTTTTAGTACTTCTAACGCCATTTTGCATCCCATTGGGTTTGAATTATAAGCATCATCAATAATATTTATATCATAGTATTTTGTCATTGAAAGACGATGTTCTACTGGGGTAACTCTTTTTACAGCACGAATTAAGTCTTTGATGCTAATTCCAAGTTCTTTACCTAAAGTTATTCCAGCTAAAATATTATATATATTATTACGTCCTAATATTTTTGTTTCAAAATCAAATGTATCTTTTTCATCTTTGAACTTTACTTTAAACTTTGTTCCTTTGCTAGATAATTCTATATCAGTTGCGTAGCAATCAACATTATGGTTATCTATACCTATCCATTTTATTGTGCAATTATTTTCAACTTTATAACTTAATTGTTTTTCATCGTCTCCATTTAAAATTCCTATTCCATCAGTTGGCAATGATTCAATAAGTTCAAATTTTGTTTTTTGAATATTTTCTTCTGAACCAAATGTTTCAAGATGTGCTAAACCAACGCGAGTTAGAATACCATATTTAGGTTTAACTAAATCACATAATTCTTTTATGTCACCTCTTTTACATGCTCCCATTTCAGCAATGAAATAGTCATTATAAATATCTAAAAAGTTATTAATTGTTATCATTAAACCAAATGGTGTGTTGTAATTAGCTGGCGTCTTATATACGTTATATTTTATATTTAAAATATCATATAAAACATTTTTTGTA
>CAQRXS010000060.1 GCA_948874605.1 uncultured Bacilli bacterium
CCTCTCTTACATCTGAACCATCAAATGTAGAATCTTTGCTTTTTAAAATATTATTTTCCTTAGCATAGTCGTTAAATGCTTTAGTAATTCCTGATTTAAATCCTGTTTCATGAGAACCACCATCACTAGTTTTTACATTATTAACAAAAGATAAGATATTTTCGTTATAACCTTCTTGATATTGTAAGGCAATATCTACTTCTATTCCTTGTTTAATGCCATTAAAGTTTATTACTTTATGTAAAGTGTTTTTTCCTTCATTAATATATTCAACAAAGCTAATTAGTCCATTATCATAGTGATATTTAACATTACGTGAATCTTCTTCATCTTCTATCTCAATAGTTATACCACTAAGTAAGAAAGCACTTTCTTGCATACGTTCATTTATTGTAGTAAATGAAAAATTAGTTGATTTAAAAATTTCTGGATCTGGTTTAAAAGTTACAGTTGTTCCTGTTTTATTTGTTGAACCTATTTTCTTTAATGGTTCTTTTACATGACCACCATTATGGAATTTAATTGTATAAATTTGCCCATCTTTATGAATGGTTACATTCATCCATTCGGATAAAGCATTAACTACTGAAGCACCTACTCCATGTAGTCCTCCTGATACTTTATAACTTCCTTCTTCGAATTTACCACCAGCATGTAAAATAGTATAAATTACTTCTGGTGTAGACATTCCACTTTCGTGTTTACCAGTTGGAACTCCACGACCATGATCTTCTACAGAAATTGAACCATCTTTATTCATTGTAATTTTAATATAATCACCATAGCCATTGATACTTTCGTCAATAGCGTTATCTACTATTTCCCATATAAGATGGTGCAGTCCACGTTTGTCAGTTGAACCTATGTACATACCAGGTCTTTTTCTAACAGCCTCTAATCCTTCTAAAATTTTTATTGATGTTTCGTCGTACTTTTTTGTTGTCATTCTTTTTCACCATAACTAGTATAGCAAATAAAATTTCAAAAAAAAAGAAATTTGACGTTCACTGGTGTCAATTTTCCCTTTATTTTCAGCCTCTTTATTAAAAATCATCATCACTACTATACATATTACTAAGTGTATCTTTTTCAATGGCTACGATTTCTAAAATATCTTTTTTTGTTTCTTTTTTCTCTGTAGAACCTTCATCTAGAGCTTCTATTTCTTTTTGCTCTTCTTTAGTACTATTTTTTGTTCCATCTGGAGATTTATTATTTGATGTATTCCTATTATCTTTAATAACTTGATTAATTATAATATTTCTTTTTGATTGATTGTCTTTTTTTGTTTCTGCTTGAACTCTCTTCTCTTTTTTTTCTGAAGAATTAGTTTCACTATTTATTTTTTGTTCTTTTTTAGGCGTACTATTTGTTTCTTTTGCTTGATTTTTATCTTGAGTTTCTTTTTTTATCTTTTGCCTAACTTGAGTATTTTTTTGCGTTTCTTCTGTTTTTTTGATTTCTTCTTTATCTTTTTCTTCTTGAATTTTTTTGAAACTAACTATTGCAGTGTCTTCTATCTCATTAATATCTAGTATTTTAACTGGTTTAGATTCTCTTTCTTTTACAGCTCCTGATGTTTTTCTGAACTTTATTTCATCTTCGCGCTGAATTTCTTCCTCTAAACTTTTTTTAAAGTCTTCTAGATTTTTAGTTAATACAGGCATTTCAAAAGTTACATCTTCTTTGATATTTTCTACTTCTGTTGGTATATCAAAAGTTATGTCTTTAATATCTTCTTCATTTTCTTTTTGGGGACTAGTTCCTTTTTTAGCGTCTCTAATACCAATTATTAATACGATAATAAATAGTAATATTAACAAAATAATTGCACCAATTAAAAATGTCTGGAAATAACTATTTTCATATATCTTGTCTATAAGACTAATGATTTTCATTATTACACCCTCTTGTTATTCTAATATATTATAAGAATAACATAAAATGAATATAATGAACAATATAAAATTAATTACAAAAGAAAAAATAACTTAATTTAAGTTATTTATCTATATTTATTCATTTGATTCATAATTTGTTTAACTTGTTTTTGAGATGGCTTTCTTCCCATACCACTCATCATTGCTTCTATCATTTTTTCATTGATTGGTGGATTTTCTTCTAATTGTTTAGTAAAGAATTTCTTAGTTACAAAAAAACCAATAACTAGACCAATAACAAGTCCTATTAAAACATATAATATATCACTTAACATTTTTACACTCTCCTTTGTAAGTTTATTTTACTAAATATTAAAAAAAATAACAAGGTCCTATGCAAGTTCTTCTAACCAAAAATAATCTTTATTAATAAAATCACATACAAAAATATTATCTTTTTTAGTTATAGTTTTTAAAAAAGTTGGAATATTTTTAGTACTTTTTATATAGAGATAACTTTGATTAATTATTAATTTTGATTTTTCATCTGTGTAATAATCATTAATTATGTGTGTATTATTTACTTTGGTGTATGTATATTTGTTTTTATAATATTCAAAGATATTATTATCTAGATATTCTTTATTAAAGGTATCACGAAGTTGATAAAAAAATGTATAATAATATCCTAATTCCTCTTGTTTTAAATAATATATATTTTCTATTGCTTTATATAAGTTATATGGATTATTTTTGGTTAGTTCTGAATAGTTTTTCTTAATTTTAAATAAATAAAATGTTCTCATAAAAAATCACCATAGTTATTATATCTAACTATAGTGATATATTTTGTCGAAATCAATTGTTTTTTATTTTAGATTCTATTTTACTTAAAATTGTCTCATAATCAAATTTTACTCGTTCTAATACGTCTTCTTTATGACCACTATAACCGAATGTGTCTATTCCGATTGCACATCCTTTTGATGCAAAACGATACCATGGAAGTGTACTTGAAGCTTCTATTGTAAATACTTTAGATGTTTCTGGTATAATGCTATTTTGATATTCTTCTGATTGAGATAAGAATAAATCAACAGATGGCATCGAAACTACTCTGGTATCTATTCCTTTTGAACGAAGTTCTTCACTTATTAAATAAGTTGTTGTTAAATCAATACCTGTACTAACTAAAACCGCATCAAGCTTTCTTATTTCTTTTCTAACAATGTATGCTCCTTGACGTACTTTTTCACCACTTGTTCCGTCTAAAATATGTGCTTCTTCTTTTGATAGAACAATACTTACTGGCTTTTTGTTATTGATAATATAATCCCAGCAGCCGATAACTTCGTTAATATCTGCTGGTCTAAAAACAGTCATGTTTGGGATAGTTCTTAACATAGCCAGTTGTTCTATCGGCTCATGTGTTGGTCCATCTTCACCAACTGATACTGAATCATGAGTAAAAATATATGTAATTGGAAGATTCATCATAGCTGTCATACGCATTGCTGGCTTTAAATAATCAGAGAATGCTAGGAATGTAGAACCAAATGTTCTTAGTCCGCTTAGTGCCATTCCGTTAAGAATTGATGCCATAGCATGTTCTCTTACTCCAAAAAGAATATTTCTTCCAACTTTATTTTTTCTACTAAATTCAATATCTTTATATAAAGCTGTGTGACAAGAAGATGAAAGATCAGCACTTCCTCCTAAAAAGAATTTTGTACGATCACTAACAATATTCATAATCTTAGAATTTGATTCACGAAGTTCTTCATTATAATCACTTTGTATTTTAAAACTAGAGCTGCTAAATTTTATGCCATCATTACCTGTTTCTATAAAATCAAGTACTTTATTAAATGCTGTATCTCCATAAGTTTTTTTTAAGTCATTAAAATATTTTTTCCAACCATTATAGTTTTCTTTCATACGACTATTTATTGACTGTCGTACAAATTTTACAGCATTTTCAGTTATTTCCATTGTGTTAGTGCTTATATTATATTTTTTTCGAACATTATTCATGTCATCTTTGCTTAATGGTTTTCCATGAACCAAGTTTTCTCCTTCATGAAATGATCCGCGACCAATTATTGTTTTTATTTCAATTAGTGTTGGTTTTCTATTAACTTTTGCTCTTTCAATAGCTTTGTCAATTTCTCTAGTATCATTTCCTTCACCAACGTAGTCAACTTCCCATCCAATATTCATAAATTTTTGTAAAATATTTTCGCTGAATGCTCCGTTTAATTTACCATCTAATGTGACATCATTTGAATCATATAGAACAATTAAGTTGTCTAACGCCAAATGTCCTGCTAGTGAAGCAGCTTCTTGCGCAACACCTTCCATTAGGTCTCCATCTGAACAAAGACAGTATACATAATAATCAATTACTTTTTGTTTTGGAATTTCTTCTTCTACTAATGCACCTAGGTATTTTCCAGCCATGGCCATTCCTACAGCGTTTGCAAATCCTTGACCTAATGGACCTGTTGAAACTTCAACTCCTGGTGTAACTTTGTATTCTGGATGACCTGGTGTTTTAGAACCAATGCGACGAAAATCAACTAAGTCGTCAATTGAAATATCATAACCAGCCATAAAAAGCATTGCATAAAGTAAAGCAGAACCATGACCCGCAGACATTACAAAGCGATCACGGTTTGGCCACGTTGGATCTTTAGGATTGATTTTCAAGTGATTAGTATATAAAGAATAGATTATTGGAGCCGCCCCAAGACATATTCCTGGATGACCACTCTTTGCATATGAAATCATGTCTAAACTAAGTATTCTTAAACTATTTAGTGAATGAACTAAATCAGGATTCATATCATCACTCTCCTACTTTAATAATTATACCAATTTTTAATAATTAGTAAATAGATTTAGTTCTTATTTATACAAAGAAAAAATTCCTAATTAAAGGAATATTCTCTTATTTTAAATGCTGTAAAGCTATTTTATATAGTTTTTCCATTGCTTTGTCATTATGATTTTTTGACATATTCTTTTTCATTTCCTCAATAATCATTGGATTATCAGAAATCTTTTTTATAAATTTGTTAAACATAAATGCAGTTCTAAATCTACGGCCATATCCATTTTTAACAAAGTATTTATAATTTGCTACTTCTTGTCCGCCACTACAATTAATCATTATGATTGGTTTTTTATAATATAAACTTTCTGTTGATTGTGCTCCACCCGGTTTTGATACAACAAAATCACATATTTGTAAAAGCTCTGGAACATTATTTACGAATCCAAGGGTTTTGATGTTTTTTGCTTTATATTCAGAAATCCATTTATCGACTTTTTCTTTTGATTTTTGGTTTTTACCAGCAACATATATAAAATCAATATTTAAATCACTTTTTATTATCTTTCTAATATAAGGAAGAGACAACGTTCCACCATTTCCTCCACCGCCAAAGAATAGACATATTGGTTTTGTTCCATCAAAGCCATATTTTTTTATAGATTTTTCAACATTAAAATCACTGCTAGTTATTGGATTTATAGGTATACCAATAGCTTTAATTTTACTTTTTTCGACACCTTTTTTTACTAAATTATTAACTTCGTCTTTGTCTCCAACAACTATGGCTTGTTCTCTTTTGTATCCTTTTAACCATAAAGAATGAGCTTCATAATCAGTTACTACTGTAATAAGTTTAGACTTTATAATACCTTTGCGATTATAATAATCAATTAGGCTACTACCAAAGAAATGAGTTGATATAGTTAAGTCTGGATTAAAATCAGTAATTATTTTTTTCATTTTCTTATTTTTAAATAAACTCATACTTGTTTTATTTGCAATGGCAGCACTTAATTTTGTATCAAATAAGTTATAAATGAATGACCAGCCAGTAGGAAACTTAAGTAAAAAAAAGTCAGTAACCTTTTGACTAATATTTCCTATAATAGGTGTTGAATACTTTAGCAAGTCAATTGCTAATATTTCAAATTCTGGATTTTGTTCTCTAAAATAACTTTCAATATATTCAGCAATAGCTCTATGTCCATTACCATACATAGCATAAGTTAATAAAATTCTTTTTTTCATAGAATATCAACCTCTTAGGAAAATTATACACTATAATTTAATAATTTAAAACTAAAAAAATATCAGAACACTGATATTAATTTCCTATTGATACGTTTGGAATTCCTTCATTTACAACTCCAATTCTTGCATTAATAGCTACTACACCAAGTACTATTAATAAATATAATAGTATAATTCCTGCCACATTTCTGATTAATTCTTTTTTCATTTTAACACTTCCTTTTACCATATTCATTATAATACATACATTCGTTCGTGTCAATACTAAATAAAAACATTTGTTTGACTTTTGGAGGTGGCTATGTTATTATTATTTTGGAGGTAACCTTATATGGATAAAAATATTACAAAAAGGCAAGAAGATGTTCTAAATTATATAAAAAAATATGTAGTTGAACATGGATTTCCACCTTCTACTAGAGAAATTGGAGCTGCTTTAGGATTGTCATCACCTGCTACAGTTCATACTCATCTAAAAAAACTTGAAGACGCTGGTTGTATCAGAAAAACAAATTCAAAATTTCGAACTATTGAAATTGTTGGCGAAAATGAATATGCTCAAAAGGATGAAGAAATTGTCAAAGTTCCACTACTAGGAAGAATATCATGTGGTAATCCTATAGAAGCAATTGAAAGTCCAGATGATTGGTTTACTTTACCTGCTAGTTTAATTCCAAATCGTAAGACTATTTTCACATTAAAAGCTAGTGGTGAGTCAATGATTAATAAAGGTATTTATGATGGTGATATTGTTATTGTTCAAAAACAAGAAGTTGCAAAAAATGGTGATATTGTTGTTGCAATGACCGACGATAATGAAGTTACTTTAAAGACTTTTTATAAAGAAAAAAATCATTTTAGATTGCAACCTGAAAATGATACAATGAGTCCTATTATTTTAAATAATTGTACTATATTGGGTAAAGCTATTGGTTTGTATAGAAGCTTATAAAATAAAAAAAACTTAATCTTAGTTGATTAAGTTTTTTATTTGAAGAAAATAAAATATGCTAATATTCCACCATATAATAATAGACAAATTATTCCATTAATACGTTCATAGCCTTTAGATTTTCCATCAATTCCTACAGCCATAGTTGCTAGTATTCCACCTATTAAGCCACCTATATGGCATGAATTATCTATACCACTAATCATAAAGCCAATAGCCAAATTTAAAACTATAACTGGAATAATTTGATTTTTTAAAGCTGTTCCTAAATATGTACGATAATGATAACCGAAATATAATAGTGCTCCTGTTAACCCGAATATTGCACCAGATGCTCCGACTGAAACTATGGATTCTCCGCCTAAAGCAGCAGATAATAGTCCACCACATATTCCACTAACAATATAGACAAATAAGTATTTCCATTTACCTATAAAGTTTTCTACTTGTGTTCCAAGAATATATAAAGAATACATATTTACTAAAAGATGAACAAGTGATGCATGCAAGAACATATATGTAAATAAACGCCAGATTTCACCAGACTTTATAAGTGCGCCATAATTTGCTCCTAGTTTTAGGGCATTTATAGTACTTACACCAGACAAAGCACTTAATCCGTCTATACTACACATTATTGCGAACATTACAAGACATACAGCAATAAGTAACTTAGTAATGACAATCTTTTTAGGTTTAAAAGTTCTTTCATATACCTTATTTTCTTTTTCAGTTTTTTCATTAATGTCTTTAGTTACATTAATTATCAAATCTATACCATTTGTATCTTTTAGAAGTTTTTCATTAATGTTAGGAAAAGCTTCTAAAATACCTTCGTTTGTAATGTCTAAATTATTATCAGCTATAGAAACTGGTTTTATGTTTTTTGTTCCCTCAAGTTCTAAATCTTCATTGACATCTAATAATATATTTAAGGTATTTACATTAAATGATAATGTTTTCTTTTTAATTTGTTTTACAATACTTTCTATTTTAAAAAAGTCATAGTTTAATTGTTCTTTATTAAAGATATTATTAGAATTTATTCTTACTATACGATATGGTCCTTCTGAATTTTCTAACCATATTTCATCTTTAACACCATTTACAACAATTGGATTATAATTTTCTTCAGTTACAAAATAATGAACTAATTTCATTATAATCTCATCTTTTTTATTCATAACAACTGTGCTCATTTTTTGTGCCTCCTTGATTATTTTATATCATATTGTACTTATTTTCAAAGATTATTAATTAATTTAATAATTTTTTATATTTTAATATTCGTAGTCTAGTTTTCCATTAATTTTAGCAAGAATAAATTCATGCTGGCGATTCGCTTTATTTTCTGCTCTTTCAATACTTTGACTTAAATCAATATTTTTACCATTTG